>CAZMCB010000005.1:0-43260 GCA_964564895.1 uncultured Pseudomonadales bacterium
AGCTTGGGTTAGGAGATACTGTTGGTTTGGAAAATTGAAGAGTGATTTTTAATTTTGCTCCTGAAGAGGGATTATGAATTGGGTTGTTGAAATGGGTAAGAGCACCTAAATAGAATGCTGAGCCTGAATTAAATGTTTGCACTCCGCTACCATCAAAACGAAGTCCACTTTTTTGTCCTTGTGTTGTTCCCCATCTCACTTCCTCGGTGTTTAATCCTGTAACATTACTTCCACCAGAAACACTTGTCCAAACACCGGAAACTGAAGTTAGGGCGTAATCGTCAGAAGGATTATTGGAAAGTGCCGGTGAAGAAAAAACGGTGATTGCATCTGTCAGAACTATTGTGTCATCAAGACCAGAACACCCATCATTGCTAAAGGCAACAACTGTCAGATCGTATATGCCACTAGTTGTGGGGGCTGTGAGTGAGTATGCAGATGTAGCGTTGGAATAATCATGAGTAATATCGGGAGAATTGTCACATACCGGTGACTGCCCCTCGATGGTATACCGAGTGGACTCCCAGTCATAACCCTCGTTACTTCCATCGGTGTCCAAATTTATAATTACAGAAACTGAGCCGGATGGATACACTGTAGTGTTTGATCCTCCGTTTACTGAGACAGATACAAAGTTACGACTGTCAAGGAATGAATAGGAAAGTACAACTTCATTGTTGTTGTCGATGACGTCGATGGTGTAATTGGAACGATAATTGCCATCGAGTCTGAAAGAAAAATAAATGGTACCTTTTTCATCTGCAGAAATTTCTGGACTAGTGCTAAAAGCAGGACTATCTGATGAATATATATGGAAAACGTAAGTTCTATTTGATTCAAATCCGGCACCGGTAACATATACTGTGTCGGTTGGGAAATAGTCGGTTTTATCAGTCGAAAGAGAAGGGGTGATTTCTGGAGTAATGGCTTGCTCGAGTTGGGCGACGACGGCGAGGTTTTTGGAAAGATCGACTGAAGGAGTGGGTGTTGGTGTCGGGGTTGCAGAATTATTTTCTTCAGCTGGTGGAGAGTTGTTTTGGTCCTCAGGATTATTTTGCTGTTCGACTGGAGTAACTTCGGGTGTTGGTTCTGGAGTGATCTCTGGAGTAATCTCTGGCGTTACTTCTGGAGTTGGAGTGATTTCGGGTGTTGGGTCTACTGATGGTGTAGGTTTTGGGGTAATTTCTGGAGTGATTTCTGGACTAGGGGTGACCTCGGGAGTTGGAGTGATTTCAGGAGTTGGGTCTGGGGTTGGGGAAACTTCAATAACGGCTGCACCCGAAGCGTCTTCGGCATAAACAGGCATGGCAATAGCCAAGGGAAGAAAAGACTGAAAGAGAAGGTTAAAAGAAGAAATAAGCGATATTATTTTTCTTACGTTTCTAGATTTCATTGATTATTGGTTTACAGTTTGGCCGTTCTAATTTTTTTAGATCGGTTTCACTATTAGCTAACTGTATTCAAAGTGACCATATAAGAATACAGATCAATGCCTTCTAGGACGTATTTTACAGCGAGCCTTCAGTTTGTCAACTATCTTTCTTTTTGGTGATTGAGGGAGGTGAGGAATAAATTGGTTCGACTGGAGTCATTGAACCGTTTACTTTAATATCTAGGGCGTAACCTAGCATGTTGGCTATGGCGACACCGACTCTAGTACCGGTGAATGAACCGGGTCCTGGATTGACCTCTATTTCGTCAATATCTTCTGGACGTACATTTTGCTGTTGCAAACAATGAAGAAGAAAACCTAAAACATCTTGATCTCTGGGAGACTCGACGTGGCGAGTGAATTCTTTGTCGTCGATTCTTATTATGGCCTTGGTGTTGTCTGTGGAATCTATATATATTCTCATTTGTGTTCCTTAATTACTATTTGTCTTTCATCTTCTCCATTTGCTTTGAAAAAAATATCGAAGCGTTCTTTTGGAAAAAAATCTTTGAATTTTTCGGGCCACTCTATTACTAATAGGTTTTCGGGGCTTGACCAGATTTCTTCAACATCAAAGGCTTTGATATCTTCGATAGAATCAAGACGATATAAATCGAGATGGAAGAGTGTTTTTATAATTGGGTGACTCGTAACTGGATATTGACGCATGATTAGGAACGTAGGAGAGACGAGACGTTCAATTCCTAGAGCCTTCCCTATACCTTGAGTGAAGGTTGTTTTGCCGGCAGCGAGTTCTCCATAAAGACAGAGGGTCGTGCCTTTTTCCAGTTTATTTATAAACTTCTCGGCTATTTGCCTTGTTTCTTCGTAGGAAGTGGAGACAAAAGTATTTTCCATAGGTCAAATTTTACTATTAAAATGGCTGCAATAAGCATACCGCTGAAATCTATACTCACATCTCGCAAACTACCTGTGCGACCAGGGACAAAAAGCTGATGTATCTCATCTGTAAAAGCATAGATTAGGGAAAAAATTATTGCCCTGAAAGGATTTTTGATTCCCAAGGCTCTGTACCATAGAAGGAAAAGTATCGTGTACTCCATGAAATGAGCGGATTTTTTGAAGATGAAGTCAAGGACATCGACTTTGTTTGATGGCAAATCAGGAACCGATGATACCCAGAAAATTAGGACCATCCAAATGACAACAGGAATATATTTTGAAAATTTACGGAACATCCCTTGTATTTTAATCTTTTCGGTGGCGAAAATATAGTAAAGAACCCGAGGCCAAAGCAATAACAAGACCTATGAAAAATGGAGTTTTGTAATTTTGAGGCTTTTTGTATTTCAATTCTCTCGATGGAGAAGCTTCTATTATGTTTACATAATCGGCGCTTATCGAGGCGGAGTTGGTAGAATCCCCAAGTACTGCGGATATGCTGGCCAGTGTGGAAATTTTCTTTGTAGGTGTAGGCTTTGTTGTCGGGGTGGGCGTTTTTGTGGGATTTGGAGTCCAGTCTGGAGTTGGATTTGGGGTATTGGTAGGTTCCTCGGTTGGAGTTTGAGTTGGTGTGGGTAAGGGCTCTGTAAGAGAAACTGTGATGACAGCATCCTCCCCTGTTGAGTTGTCACTGGCTCCTGTAAAACGCTCGAGCTTGAGAAAGTATTCTCCTGGACCTTTGTATGCTTTGTCTTGGTAGTTTGGTTTTATCCAAATTTTCTGTGAAGTGTTTCGCATGAGAATGGGAAGATTTTGAGTAATGAAGCTTTTGTTTGTGCTGCCGACGTAGTTTACCCATTCTTCGTTTTGACCCCATGTGTATCCAAAATATGAAGAAGAGTTTGTGGACGTGAACTTTCCTTGAACAAAAGCAGAAACAGAGGCGATGCCTGAGATACTGGCATCGACGATGAAATAATCCCCTTCTTTGACGGGATTACTAATAGTGAAAGTGATGGCGGAAAATGCTGGTTTGGAAAATTGAAAACACAATATAAAAAGAAACAATAAAAAAAGAAACAACTTGAGCAGGATTTGTTTCATTACATACTAAATATAACATTTTGAGAGAAATATTACACTGATACAAAGGAGTAATTTTAAGATGAAGTTATTATCAAAAACTGACGAGTCTGAGACTATTTATCTCTGATAAGTTGTATTGTTCACTAAAATCACGATTATTCCCGTTTTCCAAGAATGGATCGTGCATTATGTATTTATCACCTTCTTTTTTGACAATTACGATAAAGTGGTCTGGTCCACTATACATTCCTGCAATTACAGGACCATTGTTTAACCTTTGATCTAGTTCGCTTTTTGTTGCTGATGATATAGATACGTTAATGTTATTAACATTAAATGACCATTTTAGTTCCCCCGCTGAGGTTACTGCTGCTGATAATAAAGCGATGTCACTCGGTTTTATATTCTTTCCATTGTGACTTGCAATCATTGCTACAGAAGTAATAAAACATCCAGAATCTTTCATTAGATATTTTGTTCCTCCTAAGTATAAATTACCCCACTCCGAATCTCGCTGACTATAATAACAACCCCAACTGTCACATTTTGTTTGGTTATAGAGAATTTTCGCACCTCCTTGACTTGTTACATATCTACTTAAAGCTGCTAATTTTGTATTAGCCTGAGACAAAAGAGCATTATATTTTTTCTCGTCATTTTGAGTTAGAGTCAACAGATTCTGTTTTTCTTTTTGTTGGGCATCGAGAGTTTTTCTTTGTGAAACAAGAGTGGCTTTGAGTTTTTCTACCTCTTTTTGTTTGGTAACTTTGTCTTCTTTTCTTTGGTCGTAGTCAATTCTGGATCTCTCAAGCTCGGCGAGAATTAGCTGATCTTTGGTTTTGACAGTATTGAGATATTTTAGTTTTGAAAAATAATCACCGATGGATGTAGTGGAAAAGATAAGATCTACCGGTGTAGCTCGAGACCTGCGATAACTTTCACGGACTCTGGCTGTATATATCACTTCTAACTGATCCATTGAGTCGGTGACAGTCGTAAGTACTCCATCAAGAACTGATATCTCTTTTTCTAAAGCGTTGATCTGTGCTTGAGTTTGATTAATTTGGGCTTGGGCAAGATTAATTTTGGAAGTAATAGTAGAAATCGTCTGCTTTAGTGATATCTGTTCATTTTTATTTGAAGAAATTTTGTCTGAACAGGCATTAGCTATCCCTGTTAGTTCTACTTGTGACATTCCAGAATTTGTATCTACACATTCATATGACTGAACATTATCGATACATAAAAACAGAAACAGGGCAGAAAATACCAACAATAATTTTTTCATTTCGAGCGATTGACGAACCTAGTGGCGGCGAAGAGGCTGGATGCAAAAGAAATGATAAATCCAAAAATCATTAGAGCTCCAAAAAGAATGGCGTAGGTAAGAAAAGGAATTGGGAAAGTGATGATGCTGCCGATTCTCGGCGCTAAGAAAGGAGTGGAGTAAAGAAGAATTACAAAACAACCAAGCCAACCCACAAAGGCTCCAATCAGACCATAAATAACAGATTCCTGAAGGTATGGCTTGATGATATAGATATTCTTGGCACCTAAAAGTTTGAAGGTACTAATCTCAAATCTACGAGAGGAAATCTTCATAGAGATAATGGTCATGATGGTGAGAATAGCAACAAGAGTTAGGGCGATGACTAGTACCAAACCACCAATGCGAATGGCATTTGTCCATTTGGTGAGCTCGGAAATGACATCTTGAGGATAGTCGATTTCTTTTTTGCCGGCTGGCGTGACACTAATAATGTCACTTTTTTCGAGAGTGGCAGCAATATTTTTGAATGATTCAGGATTTTGGGCGGTAATCTCAATACTGGCAGGTAAAATATCTGCCGTCACAATACCCCAGTCTGTAACAGTACCTAATAGAACTGGATCGTTACCAACGCTTTTTTTGTAGAGCTCGAGAGCGTCTTGCTTGCTGATATACACCGCTTCTTTGACTCCTGTGGTGCTGTTTAGAGAACCTAATAGTCCTCCGACTTGCTCTGTGGTGTGTCCATCTTTGAGATAGGCGATAATTTGAGGCTTAGTTTCGAAGTTGTTAAGGATAATCTGTGAAGCATAGGTGACGAGACCAAAAATTCCGATGATAAACATGGTGAGACTCACGATAAAAATAGCCGAGAAGGCTTGGTATGGAGAGCGTCGAATGTTTTTTGTTGCGGTACTCATACTAGTCTTTTTCCTCCTTTTTTGATGAAGAATGTTTTTCTTGCTTAACTATCTTACCTTTTTCGAGATGAATGTGAGTTCCTACGTTGAGATTTATCAAAGTTACATCATGGGTGGCCAATATAACAGTGGTGCCATCGGAGTTTATTTTTTGGAGAAGTTTGAAAATTTCTAGTGAGGTTTCTTTGTCTAGATTACCAGTTGGTTCATCGGCAAATAGAATCGGTGGATTTGCGGCGATGGCTCTGGCAATAGAAGCTCTTTGAACTTCTCCACCTGAGAGCTGACCAGGGAAAAGGTTTTCTTTTCCAGACAGACCTACAAGTGAAAGAGTGTGCTTGACCTTTTCTTCGATTTTTTTGGGCTCGTAACCTGCAATTTCAAGAGCTACGACAATATTTTCGCCAACTGTTTTATCCGGAAGAAGACGAAAATCTTGAAAAGCAAAACCAACTTTGCGGCGAAGCTGAGGAATATTTTGAGGTTTAATCTTTGAGAGATCAGTTCCTTCAACAACAATCTTGCCTTTGTCCGGAATTAAGTCACGGATCAACAGACGACCAATGGTAGTTTTGCCTGCTCCAGAAATCCCTGTAATAATGACAAACTCGCCTGGGGAAACAGAGAAATCGACATCATCCAACACCACATTCCCGTTGGGATAGCTTTTCGAAACGTGAATGTAGTCAATCACGGGCAATAATTATTTTGGTAATGGGACGTTAAGCGCTTCAACTTTGGCACGACCAACATCCATAAGCCAACCGACTTTCTGGCCTTTGAATGTTTGTCCCCAAATGGTGACCTGATGCCCAACTAAGGCATCGAGATCGATGGTGGAACTGGTGAGATAGACTGTTTGAGAGACTCCTCCAGCACGGACAAGCTTGTGAGTGCCTTCACCATTGAAGCCTCCCTTGTCGATGACGCCTGTAGCCGGATCTTTGAACATTTTTTCATCTGCTGACCCAAAAATATCACCAACATTGATTCCTGTTATGGGGATATCAGCTTGAATTCCCGTAAGCTCAGCGGAGACAATAGTGCCTGAGTTTTTGGCCTTAAGCCAAGATCCTGTGTAAAAACCTCCGACAGCAACAACGAGAAAAACCGCAATAACTGGAATAAGGGATTTATTTTTCATTTTGGGTGGAGTTTCTGAAGTAAATGAGGCTGGTGGAGCAGACTCAATCTTGGTAACGGGGGCTTCTGGTTGGCCTTTGTCGAGATCAATCATTTTTATATCCATAGATTTAGTTTATCAAATTTGGCGCGAGGGCGCGAAGAACTTTAGCTCAGCTTCAATAAATTCGTCTAAATTGCCATCGAGAACTGAGTCTGGATTGGTTGACTCGTATTCGGTACGAGTATCTTTGACCATTTTGTATGGATGAAGAACATATGATCTGATCTGAGTTCCCCAGCTGGCTTGAGTTTGGACTCCTTTGATTCTGTTTAGCTCTTCTTGACGTTTGGCTTCTTGAATTTCCCATAGCTTTGATCTGAGCATGTCCATGGCAATTTTCCGGTTTTGAACCTGATATCTTTGTGTTTGGCACTCAACTACGATTCTTGAAGGAATGTGTTTGATACGAACTGCGGTACTAACTTTGTTTACATTTTGACCACCTGCTCCTCCTGAACGACTGGCTTCAAACTCGATGTCTTCATCGCGAATTTCGATATCAGCGTCTTCGGGAAGAATGGGAGTGACTTCGACACCAGCAAAAGAAGTTTGTCTCAGTTTGTCAGCGTTAAATGGAGATTGGCGAACAAGACGATGAGTCCCCTTTTCGTTTTTTAGGAAACCGAAAGCGTAACGACCATGAATCATATATGTCACCGACTTTATCCCTGCTTCTTCACCTGCAGAGTACTCAACTGTTTCATAACCCCAGCCTTTTTTTTCAAAAAATCTAGTATACATACGAGAAAGCATACTGGCCCAGTCCATTGCTTCGGTACCTCCTTGGCCGGCTCTTATGGTGAGAATGGCCTCAGAAACATCGTACTGGCCAGAAAGGAAAGTGACTAACTCAGCCTTGTCGATGTGCTTCTGGAGAGTGTCTTTGAGAATTAAAATTTCTTCGTCCATTGATTCGTCGTTACTTTCTGTAGCAAGTGCAAGAAGCTCTTCAAGATTTTTAAGCTCTAGCGTAAGACCTTCAATGGAGGAAATCATGTCCCGTATTTCTGCCAAACTAGACATTACTCTTTTGGCGTTGTCTTCATCTTGCCAGAGACTTGGCTCTGCTGACTGGAACTCTAGTTTTTGTTTTTCTTCTTCTAGCTTTACTAGATCTATTTTGTTTCGAAGATCATCGATACGACGCTTGAGGTCGGAAAGATTTAATTGTGACTCAGATATCATGAATGTATTCTACAGCTTTAGAAGACGGTATACTGAAGGTATATAATCGATGGGTTGGTAAAAAATTAATTTTAAATGAAAATCAAAAATATTCTTAAAAAATTCTGGTGGTTATTCTTAATTGGATTCCTTGTGGGTGGATTTATTGTTTGGAGTGCAAGCAAGCCCAAGATAGACCCAAAGACAAAAACTTATACTGTCAAAAGACAGGACCTTGTTGATTCTTTGTCTCTTTCTGGTGAGATTGACGCAGCAGAAAAAGTATCACTTCGTTTCCAGACATCAGGACTCTTGTCTTGGGTTGGGGTAAAAGAAGGCGACACAGTAAAAAAATATCAAGTACTGGCATCATTGGACAAGCGTGATTTACAGAATAGAATGAGTCAGCTACTCAATACCTACTCAAAAACTCGAGCTGATTTTGACCAATCAAGAGCAGACTATACTGATAGTGATTTGGCAAATCTGTCTGACGAAGCCAGAGAAACCGTAAAAAGAAGTCTTGGTAAATATCAGATGGATTTGAATAACTCTGTTTTGTCTGTAGAATCTCAGGCTTTGTCTTTGAAATATGCCAGTTTGTGGACACCAATTGAGGGAATAGTGACAAGTATTGATGCACCACTCGCAGGACAAAATATCACCCCTGCAGCAGCAACCTTTGAAGTAGTAAATCCAAAAACTATATATCTTTCGGCAACTGCTGATCAGTCTGAAGTAACCAAATTCGTAGTCGGCCAAAAGGGAGTTATCACCTTGGATGCATTTGAAGACAGCACAATTGAGGGAGAAGTGACTGCAGTGTCTTTTGTCCCTAAAACTGGAGAAAGCGGAACTGTATATGAGCTAAAAATCAGTCTCGGTACTTCTGAATTAGGTGACTCAATAAGGATGGGAATGACAGGCGATATTAACTTTGTTTTTAAGACCATAAAAGATGTTTTGACAGTACCTTCTAGTTATGTAAAAACTGATAATGGAACAAAGTATGTGTATGTAATGAGAAATAAGAATAAGGAGAAACAAGAAATAACTATCGGTGAAACTATCGATGGAAATACCGAAGTAATCTCTGGCTTAAATGAAAAAGATGTCATCTACAGTAATTAGTCTTAATAGTATATCTAAGAGATATGTGATGGGTGATGAAACTATTTTTACCGCCCTGAATAATGTTGATTTGGAAATAAACAAAGGAGAGTATGCTGCAATTGTGGGACAGTCTGGATCTGGGAAATCTACCTTGATGCATATCATTGGTTTACTCGACAAACCGACAGATGGAAAGGTACTAATTGAAGGAAAGGATATTTCAAAATTGGATGATGACGCGACATCTACTTTGCGATCCGAGTTTGTTGGTTTTGTTTTTCAACAGTTTAATTTGATAAATAAGCTGACGATAAAGGAGAACATCATGCTCCCTGTTGGGTATGCCAGACGTAAATTTGATTATGATCCTTCTGAGCGAGCTGACTATCTAATGAAGCGATTTGGGATTTATGAAAAAAGAAACTCTTTTCCCAATAGAATTTCAGGAGGTCAGCAACAACGTGTAGCAATTGCCCGTGCTCTTATCATGAAACCAAAATTGATTTTGGCTGATGAACCTACTGGAAACTTGGATACTAAAACAGGCGACGAAATAATGGAACTCTTTAATGAATTAAACAAAGAGGGAATCACCATCCTCGTGGTAACTCATGAACCAGATATTGCTGCAAGAACTAAAAGACAGATAAAAATTAGAGATGGGGAGGTAGTCAAATGAGATACATAATTACTCTAATTAGAACAGCTATCGCTGATTTTGGAAAAAACAAAGGTCGTACTTTTTTGACTTCTTTGGGTATCTTAATTGGCGTTATGTCTGTTGTTTTACTTATGGCAGCTGGCGCAGGACTCAAAGTATATATAGAGCAACAGTTTGAAAGTATTGGTTCGAATCTTCTTTATCTGATGCCCGGAAATATGTTTGGTGAAGGAGGAACAGGAATTAGAGGAGCTGATGGAGGAATGGCTCCAATATTTGAAGAGAAAGATATTTCTATTTTGAAAAGAAATAAAGATATTGAGTATGTAGTTCCTTATTATCAGAAAACAACGACTGTGTCTTTTGGAGCAGAGTCTATGTTTACCACTATCAATGGAGTATCCGAGGACGCTTTCCCAGCTAGTAATTTTGTGGCAGAGTATGGTGATCTATTTACCGAATCAGATAACTCGGCAAAAAGTAAAGTAGCAGTGATCGGCTCAAATATTGCAGAAGAGCTATTTGGCGATCCGTCTCTGGCTATCGACCGAAAAGTAAAAATTGAAGATCAATTATTCCGCATTGTTGGCGTTTTGGAAGCCAAGGGTGGGGGTGGTTTGGGAGGTCCTAGTTTTGATGATTACGTGTATATACCTCATAAAACAGCTTACATTTTTAATACTGATAAAAAGTTTATTCAGCTTTTGATTAAAGTGAGAAACGACGATATGATTCCCGAGGTAAAAGCGAGTATAAAAAATGATCTGCTGGAGAGATTTGATGAAGATGAGTTCTCGGTGGTGGAGTCGACTGAAATATTGAACACTATTGGCTCTATTTTTAGTATTTTGAATGTAGTTTTGGTGGCTATTGCTGCTATCTCGCTCGTCGTCGGTGGAATTGGAATTCTCAATATTATGTATGTGACTGTTAGTGAGCGTATTAAAGAAATTGGTGTTCGAAGAGCTCTCGGAGCTAGACGTAACGATATTCTTTGGCAGTTTTTGGCCGAGGCCGTGGTCTTGTCGCTATTTGGAGGGTTGATGGGACTTGGACTTTCATTTTTAATTGTGTTGGTTATGAAAAACTTTTTCCCTGCATATATTTCATGGCAGTCTATGCTTCTTGCTATGGGTACTTCTTCTGTAATCGGAATCGTGTTTGGAGTGTTCCCTGCCAAGAAAGCGGCAGATCTTTCTCCAATTGATGCTATCCGATACGAATAGGATAAAATCTCCATAATGAAATCTGAGTTAATCCAAACTGCTCGCGTGGAGACTTTTTTGTATCCTCGGAATTTTAAAGACAAGGTTTCTTTTTCCAGTGATGAGTGTGAGTTTACTCCTTGTGGATGGGCTAGGATTGAAGGAGAGTTTTTCCCTTTGGGCTACAAAGTAGTAACGGAAGATTTGAAGTCTCTGGGCTTGCGAAAAAATCCAAATATTATGACTTTTCCTGTTGGTGAATGGTTGATATTACCCGATGATCAGGTGGTGGCAAATAAAGATGATTGGGGAGGCATATGGACGGCTCTAAAAAGAGGAAGTATCAATACTTTACAAAACTATATGATGGAAGAAAAAGGAGTAAAGACTAGAGCATTTTTGACGGCGATGAAAAGACCTGTTTTCCTAACAAGCTATCGAATCAAATCGCAAGGAGTGATGCTTCTTGAAGAGATACTTTAATTGACTAAACTTTTGACGAGAGAAATATTTTTCTCGTCACAACCTTCTCTTTTTATCCCTGGAACTTCAAGAATTAAAGGAAGATGTTTGAAAGTAGGATGATTGACTAGATTTCTTAATCCACCAAGACCAATCTCCCCTTCTCCAATGTTGGCGTGCATATCTCTGTGTGAGTCTAGTGCTGTGACTGAGTCATTTAAATGAATACAGACTAACTTGTCTGTGAGGTCGAGATCATGAAGCAGTTTTGATAAATTTTCGACGGATGCGGAGTCTCTAATATCAACCCCTGATTCAAAAAGGTGAGCCGTATCAAGACACATTTTTAGCCGAGGGTCATTGATGGTTTTGATGAGAAAACTAATCTCTTCTATTGACCCAATTTTGCCATTTTGACCGGCATCGTTTTCTAAAATGAGATCGCAATTTTCAGTTGTAGCTAATACTCTTTGGATAACGGCAACTAATTGATCTTTAACAGCATCAAAGCCAGCTCCTAGATGAGAGCCAATGTGAACAATTACCCCCAAGGAATGGATACGAGCTCCATTTTGCATATCGGTGATGAGAGAACTAATGGATTTTTCGAGAATATCTTTGTTGGTGGAAGCCAGATTAACTAGATAGAGTGCGTGAATTACCGTTGGAGAGATATCATTTTTACTAGTCTCTTCTAAAAATCCTTTAACTTGATCTTCTGGAAATGGTTTTCTCGACCACAAGCGAGGAGAGCCAGCAAAAATCTGCATACAGTTGCCACCAATGGCTATGGTTTTGGATACAGCGTTCAGAAGGGAGCCGGCCATGGAGACATGACCGCCTATTCTTCTCATTCTTCGGTAATAGTGATTGACTCGATAGTGACTTCGGATAGAGGTCTGTCGGAGCTATTTGTGGGAGTCTCTGCTATTGCATCAACTGTCGCCAAACTTGCTGTGTCTTTGGGATCAATACGACCAAAGATGGTGTAGCTTGGAGGAAGGGCGTAGTCTTTGTGCATGATGAAGAACTGAGAGCCGTTGGTGTTTGGACCTGCATTGGCCATGGCGATTGTGCCTCTACTGTATTCTTCGGAAACTGGTTCGTCGGCGAATCTGTATCCTGGGCCTCCCATACCTGTACCATCTGGATCTCCTCCTTGGATCATGAATCCTGAGATTACACGATGGAAAATTACTCCATCATAGAATGGTTTTTCGGAAACTAATTTGCCAGTTGTAGGATTGATTTTTGTACCTTTAGCTAACTCTACAAAGTTTCTGACCGTATTAGGAGCAATCTTAGGGAAAAGATTGACCTTCATGGTGCCTTTGTTTGTTTTGATGACAGCCGTAATATTTTCGGCTAATGGGGATTGTGTTTGTGTTGGATTATCCATAGTTGTTGGGGATACTTTGATATCGGTTAATTTGTAATTTGGAGCACTAGGTGTTTTGGTTAGAGAACAACCTGAAAGTAGTATAGCGGAAGTTAGTATTATCAGTAGTTTTTTCATAAGAATTAATTATATATTGCCATGGTAACATAGAGTAATGCAGATGCCAGTTATTGTGGGAATTATAGTTGCTATCGTCTTTTTAGTTGCTTTTTCTCAGTGGTTTTATCACTTGGTAACTGGATGGAAAGAGTATGTACTAGATGATGCTTATTTCCACTATAGAATTGTCGGAATATCAGCGTTGTCTATCCTAATAATGAGCTGTACTTTTTTTGGGATGGCCTATTTTAATGAGTGCCCAAATGAAAATAGAGTTGGTATATTTGCCAAGATGAACTGTAGTGCTTATTCAAAAATAATGGCTGAGACTGACACAGCAATATTGAAGATAGATAAAGCTTTAAAATAATTAACTCTTCCTCTTAATTAATTTTTCTAGTTTGAGAATAAAATTGTAGATTATTCTTTCCAATAAAGATCTCTGTGTTTGGGGTGAGTGTTGATGCTCCTTATTTCCATAAACTTCATTCCACCAAGCAGAAGTGATTACCCAGTCACTTCCCTGACGCTTAACAGCGGCTACTATCTTGTAACCATTGATTGTTTTTATGTGCTTTTTGGAGTCTGTGGTTGAGCTATTTTGAACTTCGTCTGGGAAACGAACGGCTTCATCAACCCATTTTGGATTTAGACCACGCTGTTTGATCCTCTCGTGGAGATGTTTTGTCCAGATTACTTGACCCACATTATTTAACTAACTTAACTAAATCAGGGTCTTCGGCAAGAGGGTTAACAACAGGAGTAGATGCTTGAGCTTGAGCTGGAGCTTGGGAAACTGGCTCTTGAGTGACTGGAGTGACAGGTGCTGCCGGAGTAACTGGCTCTTGTACAGGAGTGGTTTCGGCGACTACGGGTTCAGGTGCTGACTCGATGACTGGTTCTGGAGTGACAGGTGCTGGTTCGTCTGGAATTGGCTCACGGACCGGCTCTG
Source organism: uncultured Pseudomonadales bacterium (assembly GCA_964564895.1). GTDB lineage: Bacteria > Patescibacteriota > Microgenomatia > UBA1400 > MFAQ01 > UBA2277. The sequence continues at coordinate 13,853 of CAZMCB010000005.1, forward strand.
GAGTTATATCTGAGAGATGAGACAGGGAGTCAGATGCTGGAGCTTGGGAAACTGGCTCTGGGATTGTTGGCTCAGATGCTGGAGCCATACCAATATGACTGGAAACAGGAGAGTCGGAAGGAAATGTGTCTGTTGACCCTGGAGTGATGTCGATTACTCCCGGATTTTTAACTGGCAAGATTGGCGTGACTGGTTGCGATGGCATGGTTGCTTGAGGAGTGTCGTCTTGGGCAGCAATCATGTTTGGATCAATATTGAGATCTATTGTTGGAGAGGTTGAGTTGTCCATATTTGGAAGAGTTAATTTGTTTTTAATACTTAGTTCAGGAATGAATGTTCCTGGGTTTAAGTTTATAACATTTTCTATCTGTAATGCTACCTCGGCTGGTTCTAGAGCATTTGTCAGGTCTCTTTGGACACCATTTTTTTCAAATAGTTTTGTGTTTATAAGACCTGGATATACTGCTGTGACTTTGATATTTATATCTTCCAAATCCTCCTGAAGACACTTGGTAAATCCAGTAATTGCCCATTTGGATGCGTGATACACTGAGCGATTTTTTTTGCTACTGAGACCGTCTTGTGAAATGATATTAATTATTAGACCCGAGTTGGTAGAGCGCATATAAGGAAGAACGGCTTTGGTGAGAAGGATGGTTCCTAAGCTATTTATTCCAATAACCTCTTTGATTTTGTCTGGATCATTTTCTTCCAAACCACCCTCAACCCAGACACCAGCATTATTAATCAAAACATCTATTTTTTGATACTTACTTATGACTTCGTTGACAGCTGTCTTGATTGAGCTGTAGTCTGTAAGCTCGGCTTCGACAAAATCACAGTTTATTTCTTTGGCAGCAGCTTCTAGTTTGGATTTGTTGTGTGCAAGAATGATGACTTGGTTGTTCGGGGCGAGTTTTTTTGCCATCGCTTTTCCGAGTCCATCACTTCCGCCAGAAATGAGAATAACCTTGGGCATTAATTAATAATACTTTAGTTTTTTCTAATAAAATAACCATTTACATAACTCGAGACATTATTGGGTATGCCGGAAATATGATACGAGCTGCTATTGGACACTGTTTCGAAATAATAATTTTGATCACTCAAATATCCATAAAGAAAGGAAATGCACTGGCGACAGTCGTTTGTTATCGAATCTAGATCCTTTTTGTCGCCTTTTTCTAAAGAGACAATACTTCTGAGATCATTTTTTAGAGATTCTTCTGGAGTACTATTGTGAGTGAAATCACTACTGACAATGAGGATCGTCTCTTTTTTATCTACAATTTTGTTTACAAACTGACCTAGACTGTAAAAGGCATCATAGTTTGATGAACTTTTTAAAATAATTGGAGTGACGGCGGCGTTAGGAAAAGTATATTTTATGAAGGGAATTAAGGTGTAGATAGAATGTTCCATACGGAATATATTGGTATAAATCTTAAATCTATTATCTTGAGAAAGGTTGAAAATAGTTTTAGTATCGGAAGGTAGAATTCCATAAGGAGTAGACCAATCAGAGTTTGTGGTATTCGCCAAGAAAGGACTACTGCTTAAACTCTGGAAATGATCTGGGCCAACAACAATGATATTTTTTATACCTGACGGATCGATGCCGGTGAAAAACTCGGCAATATAATCTTTGGCTAAATAATGATGGCTGGTGACGCCAGCAAGTATTTTTTTAGTGGAGCGGTTGGCAAATTTGGCGAAGGTAATGTCGTAATCATTTTTGTCATTGAAATAACTTTGGAGGGTGTCGGTTTCTTTGGATTTTTGGAAGGAACTAATCAGGTTTTGATTTCTAAAATAGCCGATAAAAAGATATGTCGCAAAGACCACAAACAAAAATAATATTAAAATTATTTTTGTTTCTCGAGATAACTTTACTTTATCAAAGAAGTGACCCATGTTGGGGCTTGCGGAAGCTTTGATTTGTCTTGAGTGTAGTTGAGAGCTTGCCATTTTTCGTCAGTAAGTCTTTCACCTAGAGGATTGGTAAATTCGTAGTAACTAAAGACTAATCCTTTGGTAAGTCTAGTGCCATTGACATCTTTGACAGCAACGTAAATGAAGTTCGGTATGCCATTTGCTTCGTATAAGATCTCTCCTTTTTTGGCATCGGTGTGAACATCGGCAATGAGGGCGGAACGTGCTCCTTTCTCGTACTGAATTTCACCGGCAATAACACTAAGAATGTAATTGAGACTACCCCCTTCGGTTCTCAATTTTTCAAATTCATCTTCGGTAATTTTTTCATTTTGGAGCTCTTTGACTGCTATGGTTCTAAAGAAAGCGAGACTCTCCCGTAATTTTATGTAGCGACCTTTGAATTCGTTTTCCATTAATCCCCTATTTTTCAAACCTTCGGCGGTCACATCTACAAGAGCAATCAGACGATCGAAGAAGACAATATTTGGCTCGACATAACCCTTAGGTACTTCTGGAATGGTTTCATCTCCGCCACCTCCGCCCATTTCTGCGTATGATTGTTTGGCATATAAAAGAGTGTCGTGCTTTAACTCAGTCCAGGAACCAAGAGAGGTTAAGAGAGCTTTTTTGTTCCAGTCGTCTGTGCGCATAAACATAGGGTATCCTTTTGAATTAGTGTTTTCAGCAAAAACAGATTTTATTGTGTAAAGCCAGCCCCAGTAGATATTCTGGGTCCAAACGTTTTCCGGAATTTTTTCAAAGGCTGCCTTAAGAGTTTCGGTTTTATCGGCCAATACTTTTTTGGAGTTCGGTGCATTTGTATTGATCCAGTCTTGGGCCAAAATGTCGGCAGTTTTGTTGCCTAACACTTTCATTACAAAGAGACCGGTGGTACCACTAGGCAGACTTTCCCCTGTCTTGGCATCAGGCTTTTCATCTCCTTGGGTAAGTGAAGAAAAAATGAATGCGTCTGGAGTAAATCGCTGACCCATAAAACGGAAACCTTTGGTTTCAGCGAGAAGTTCTTCTTTGGTTTTGGTAAATATAGCATCACCAAAGAAGGCAGTTGACTGGATTTGGGGTCCACTGTAGTTTTTCATTTCGCTTTGCATCTGCACAACCAAGTCGTGAGAGACCGATGATTTACCTAATTTTTCGAGGGTCTGGCTGTATTCGTAGATACCTAGATCATCAGATTTGCCGACTAAGAAAGCTGTGGGAATATAAATACTTTCCCAGTCTTTAAGACTGTTAGTGTCCTTAACCAATAGTGACATGTTGATAGCATCTTGAGTTAACTCTGGGCTGGTGACAGCAAGATAGCTGCGACCGAACCACATCATGGATCTGAAATATGAACGGAGAACCGAGTTTTTTGCATAATGACTTCTGGGGGTGTACTGAGTGTAGTCGTGGTTTGACTGGAGACCGGCAGTTTCTATAAGCTTGCCATAGAGAGGTGAAGATGTAACTGACTTTTGATCAAGAATTAGTGCCAGTTCTTTTTTGGCTGTTTGGTATGAGGTCTCAGAAAGTTTGTCTTTTTGGGCATCAAGAGCCTTGTAAATATTTTCGTCGGTGTCAACTTTTTGGTCTTCAACAACTTTACTGCTAAACTCAGAATATGACGCATCGATAATAGCCTTCGGAACAACAAAGAAGGTAATAACGCGCTCTAAACTTTGTTTGTTTGTTAAATCTGTTTCAGAGTTATAGTCTTTAATGGCTTTTTCAAAAACATTATCTGTGATGGTTTTGAGAGAGGGATAGAAATTGTTTTTTTCGATATATTCGAATTGTTTTTCCAAGAGGCGGTGATAGACATGAAGAAGATAGTCTGAAGAAATGAAGACCGAGTTTTCTGGCTTTCTCTGATAAATAGAACCTCCGCCAATTGAGCTATATGCCATGGTCCAATCATCGGAACGGCCAACTTCCTCTTCGGGATTTTCATAATAAAACTTATCTAAATTGGGAGTGATGAAAAAATTTGAAGTTGTGAGGGCGGTTTTCTGGACGTCGGTAAAGGTAGTTTTTATCGCTGACTCAAAATTAGATAGGTTTGTAATTTCAGGAATGGCGATCGTAGAGTCTGGGAGTTTGGGGGAAAATTTGGTGTTCGCGATATTGTATTTTGCGAACTCGAAATTTAAAACATAAGGACCGGAATAGTCGGATTGAGTATCTTGAGACAAATTGGAACCGTTATTGGTGTTATTATTTCCGAAATATATTGTAGGAGTAGCAACAAGTACGACCACAAGAAGAATAAGACCGACAATAATTAAGATTTTTTTGACGACGGAAAGCTTGGTGAATTTTTCTGATAAGGATACTTTTGGGGAAGGTGTGGAAGAAGTGTTTTGAACTTCTTGATTGGCAACTAATGGCTGAGTTGACACGTTTTCATTATCCATAATCCATCATAACATTCTGGGTTTTGTGCTGTGTGGGTATATATTTTCCTATTACCTGCCTTTTGGATAGCGATAGGCTTTATATATCTTGCTACTTCCGCCAGAAATGAGAATAACCTTGGGCATAAATTAATAATACCTTAGTTTGGATTACACCTAAGTCCTCGACAGGCTGTTAAATCTGACTGTCGCTGGAAAGAACCATTTTCACACTTCCAACAGACATAATCACTAAAACAGACTGCTTGATTGTTAGGAAATACTGAATCCTTTATTTTTGGGTCTACTCCATACGATTCGATTATATAATCTATGGAAGCTAAACAATCTTTTCCATTATGAAGGTCAGCCTTATTTACGACTAGAACGTTAGATGTTATATATTCGCCATTTTCCGTTTCCGAAAATTGCATTTGAGAAATTTCTACGGATTGTTTCTTCTCAGGGAAGGGCATGACAGCAGCTTTTGGTGGAGCTAATTCAGTCCATTCCGGTTTTATTTCAGTATCTATTGTTAGTGTCTTTAACCAAGGTTCAATTTTGCTATATACCTCGTCAATTTGCATGTTTTTTGCCATGATGTTGACTGTACCAAAAGGAAGAAGATGCTTATATACACCATTAGAGTTTAAACACACATCACCATCCCAGTATCCACCACTAAAACCATATGATACCAATGCTAGCTGGATACCCTGCTCTGTAACAATACTCTTGAAATCTGGCTTGTTCCCCGTTGAGTCGCGATCAATATCGCATTTCCAAATTTCCAAATTTTTCAAATCTTCTGGATTATCATAGGGCTTATCAATATCAATTTGTATGTTGGACTGGTTAGCATCATCTCCAGATGGATAAGGATAATGCATACTTATTTGATTGTCACCAAAATAATAAATGTTCCAATCAGGAAGATTTTTCAGACAAAACTTTGGATTCCAATTTAAATTGCAGAATTTGTCTCCACTTGTCGAGATTGCTTCCCAAATGCCTTTATCTAAAGCCCTCATATACGCCCTATTGCTGGCATACAAGGTATTCCCCATATCTGCGGTTCCGCTCGATTCAGCACTGGGAACTAAATCTGGTTTGATCGATGATAGGGGTTGAAAAATTACCTCCTTTTCATTTGGAGTTACGGTGTAAAAACTAAATGATAGAGTCATATTCGAAAAAGGAAAATTGATTTTGTCGACAATATTATTCGTTTGTTTCATATCGGCAACAATTCCTTTAAATTCCAATGTATTTGGATCTACGAGAATGGCTGTTTTATCAAAATCAAAGATAGAAATAAATGCAGTAATGCTAGCTTCTGTATTTTGGATATCATCTGCTGAAACATAGCCCGCTTGGTTCATGCAATATTCATCTTCGGTCGGACAAATTTCTAGGAATTTACTCTTATTCTGCTGTGAAAATTCTCCAATTTTATTAATATAATTAGAAACTTCTGAAGCAAATTTTGTTTTATCTATTTTGACTTCAATCATTCCCAATCCCGATTGGACTGTTGAAAGCTGGCGGTTATTATCCTGAACTACATACGATTCAATATTTCCAATTGTATTTGCGAAGGCTGAAGTAATGTAACTAGTATCAATTTCATTTTGTACAGCTACTGTTCCCAGATTACTGGTAGGCGTTTGACTAGTTAATTCTACATAGTTGCCAAAATAGGGATAAATTTTATTGGTATCAACACTAATTACCCCACTGTTTCCCTGGCCTTTGTCGGGATTCAGAAATACTAATAAATAATCTGAGGCATCAATATTTACCAATGACCTACCGTCGTTTGCATTGATTGTTGAGACATGTAAAGTATCCATATCGCTATCATTTAAGACTAGTCTTCCGAGTGATCCGTTTACAATTAAATCCGTTTGCGACTGTTTTGAATTGGAGTCAAGTAGCATTAAATACGATACGCTACCGTTTAAATCATTAGCATTACCACTTGAATCAATTATTTGACCATTAATTTTTAAGCCAAATTGAACTTTCAGCTTTGATGAAACTGTTGCAACCTTAGCTGTATTTTCTTGTGGTTTTACATCAAGAAGACTGTCAACACTTTTATAAAAACTACTCACTTCATCTGTAGAGGGGGCTATTTTCTGTGATGCCATACTAAGCAATGGTTCAATTTTTTGGGGAACAAAGGACTGTTGTGCAGATGCAGTAATAATCTGCCACTCCGAAGATGAAAGTGGGCGTGATTGGGATTCAACTGAATTATCTTGTTTTTTTACTCTTAAAAAATAATATAATCCCAGTGCAACACCAATAGCGAGTATAAAGATTAAAACAATTACTGAAATTTTAATTTTTCTGGGGTTGGAAGTACTTAATGGGCTGTTTTGGACCTCAGATATTGGTGTAGAAAGTCTGTTTTCGTTTTGAGTATTACTGATGGGAGGAAGGTTGGTAATTGTTTCAGATAAGGGTACTGTTGGTGATGAGACGGGTGGAGCATTCTGAACTTCAGGATTATCAACTAGTGACGAATTTGACACGTTTTCATTATCCATAATCCATCATAACATTCTGGATAAACCTATTTCCGCAATCTTTCACGGTAACCACCATATTTAAAGGGAAACAAGTACTGCATTTTTTTGTAAATACCCAATACCACTTTATTCCCTATTGCTGCTATCTTGGATACCCCGAACTGCATTGCCCTGTCTTGATATATCCGTTGAATTTCAAAAAATAGCTTTAATGCCTTGATTTGATTACCGTTGTTTTCTCGCAAAACAGACGAGTATATATTTCTTATATTTAGCCTGTCGTCTACTTTGAAATCGTTATAGTCATCAACTGTTTGAGATAGCATGACAACATTGAAAAGAGCACATAGCCTTCGATGAGTCTCATTTTGAGGCTCTCCTTGGATTAACCAACTGTATTTTTCTTCAAGTGATTTTCTGGAAATATCTTCGTGTAGATTAAAACAATTTGCATTGATTTCTTCAGGATTTAAAACCATGGCAGCACAGTGAACCATACTTATGGCATTCTCGATTTCTTTCGCTTTTGATATTCCAGCACTTGAGTAATCAGGATGACTTCTAACATAATCGTCAAGTAGAGTTATCCCTGCCATGTATGATTTTAGAATCGTCCTTTTTTCTTCTGAAAGATACTGATTGAAACCAATGCCTTCTAAAGTTTTTTTCCATTCATCTTCGATGATGACTTTCGTCTCTTCTCCTTCTGGTTTATTTAAAAATTCTCGCATGTCCATATAGTCGTTTATCAAAACGGCAACATGTCCTGTGGCACACAATTGATGAAATTCAGAAGAGTTATTGAACGTTTGATAATTTAGTTTTTCGGGAAATGCTGCTACCAAACCAACAACAATTGCTATACCTGAATCACTTCTTATATTTTTGTTTTCAATATATAGTCTGGCTCCTTCAAAGAAACCTCTAGAAAAATCTTGGAGTCCAAGATTTTTATCTGGCTCAAATCCATGACTAATTGATTCCATTTGATATATTTTATATCAGTTATGGCAAAAAACGCTTTTTTGAGAATATTTTTGTTCTAACTTAGCTTGGGGTAGTGACACGCCTTGAATTTCTTTCCACTCCCACACCAGCAGGGATCGTTTCTGCCGATTTTACCTTCGGATTTGGCGGCAATCTTTTTCTCGCCTTGAGCTGATTTTTCAACTCCTTTGACTGGCTGTGCCATTTGCTGAGGCACCTGAACTTGAACACGGAAGATGCGATGTGCAGCAGTTGAATCAATACGAGTGAGAAGACTCTCAAACATGGCGAAGGACTCTTGCTTGTACTCAACTAATGGATCCTTTTGGGCGTAGCCTCGAAGACCAATACCATCACGAAGATTATCAATTGCATCGAGGTGATTCATCCAGAGCTCGTCATAAGACTCGAGCAGTACGAAACGCTCAACCTGACCAAGCATATCATCACCAAAACGCTCTTTCTGAGCTTTGCGAGCCTGAGTAATTACATTAGTTAGAATTTCTTTGACTTCTTCTACCTCTTTCCCAACGATACTCTTTTCTATCATTTCGGCAGAACGAGGATCTATAGGAAGAGTGAGCTGGAACTCTTTGAGAATCATGTCGGCCTCGGTTTTGTTTATTCCTGACGCAGCATAGATATTGGCCAAGTAATCAATTTCTTTTTCAAGAGCTTGATCTATTTGCTTTCCTGTGACTTCTTGACCACCTTCTAGCAAGTTCAAGCGACGCTTGTAGAAAATTTTGCGCTGCTTGTTCATAACATCGTCGTACTCAACGAGATGTTTTCTTTGATCAAAATAGAAAGACTCAACTTTGGACTGAGCTGTTTCTATGGCTCTTGTAACTACACCAGCTTCGAGAGGCTGATCTTCAGGAACTTTGAGGAAATCCATGAGACGACTAACCTGATCTCCTCCGAAGATACGCATAATGTCGTCTTCGAGAGAGATATAAAAGCGACTGGAACCGGGGTCTCCTTGGCGACCTGAACGACCTCTTAGCTGATTATCAATACGGCGAGACTCGTGACGAACGGCGCCGATGATATGCAAACCACCAACTTCACGAACTTTGTCGGCTTCTGCCTGCCATTCTTTTTCCTCACGACCTCTTTTGTCTCCTCCTAGAACGATATCAACACCACGACCGGCAATATTGGTGGCTACAGTGACAGCACCAAGACGACCGGCTTCAGAGATAATCTGGGCTTCGTTTTCGTGATTTTTAGCATTTAAAACTTGATGAGGAATTCTTTTTTTCTTCAAAAACTGAGTGATGACATCATTTTGCTCAATAGATTTGGTACCAATGAGAATTGGTTGGCCTTTGGCGTGGAGCTCTTGTACTTCGGCAACCAAGGCTCCTAGTTTGGCACGCTGAGTTTTGTAGACTGTGTCGGTGTAGTCTTCACGGACGCAGGGCTTGTTGGTCGGGATAATAATGACATCTAGGTTGTAGATTTTCTTGAACTCTTCAGCTTCTGTTGAGGCTGTACCTGTCATTCCTGATAGTTTTTCGTAAAGACGGAAGTAGTTTTGAAGTGAGATAGTTGCTAGAGTTCGACTTTCTTGCTGAACGTTGACACCTTCTTTGGCCTCAATGGCTTGATGAAGTCCGTCGGAGTAGCGTCGGCCGTACATCAGGCGACCTGTGTGATCGTCAACTATGACGACTTCATCATCTTTGACGACGTAATCACGATCTTTTTGGAAAAGGGTGTGAGCTTTGAGGGCTTGCTCTAGGTGATGAAGGCTTTGGTATTCTTGCTGATATAAATTTTCAACATTAAGAATTTTTTCAAGTTTTCTAAGGCCGTGATCGGTGAGATTGGCGGTTCTTTGTTTTTCGTCTACTTCGTAATCGGTGTCGCCGGAGAGAGTTTTTATAAGAGATGCAAAACGGAAATACTGGTCTGTAGCCTCAGAATCTGGGGCGGAGATAATAAGAGGGGTGCGAGCTTCATCGATAAGGATGGAGTCGACTTCGTCAACTATGGCAAAGTGGTGTGGGCGCTGGACTAGCTGCTCAATGGAGCGGGCCATGTTGTCTCTTAGGTAATCAAAACCAAACTCATTGTTTGTGCCATAGGTAATGTCGCAGGCGTAGGCTTCGCGTCGAGTGATAGGGCGAAGCTTCTGGAGACGAGGGTCGACGTGAGTACTGTCAGAGAAATCTGCGTCATACATAGAAGCTGGAAGATCTCCTTGACCGGAGAAAATACAACCAACAGTAAGTCCGAGAAAGTTGTAAACAGGTCCCATCCAACCAGCATCACGACGGGCTAGATAATCATTGACAGTGACGAGATGTGAACCTTTGCCTGTAAGGGCATTAAGAACCATGGCAGGAACAGCAGAGAGAGTTTTTCCTTCACCTGTTTTTTGTTCGGCAATTTTTCCCTGATGAAAAACGATAGCGGCCATGAGCTGAACATCGTAAGGGCGAAGACCAAGTGTACGAACTGCGGCTTCACGAGTGAGAGCAAAAACATGGGGTAGAACATCATCGACTGTTTTGTCGTGCTGGAGTTCTTCTTTTATCTGAGCAATCTCAGCTGGAAAGGCGTCGTCTTTTAGCTTCTTGATTTCTGGCTCAAGCGAGTTGATTTGGGCAACTAACTTTTTAAGCTTTTCGACTTCGATTTTGTTAGGGTTTAGGATTGGGTCAAGGAATGAGAACATACGATTTGATTATACGACCTAGACAAGAGAAATGACTACGTTTGAGTAAGTGTGAGCCTTGATAAAGAAAAAATGAGGAGCGAGAGAGTGAAAAAATTCTGTGGTCTTTGATTTATCTTGGTACCACCAGATTCTGTTCACCAAAACAAAACGGGAATGATTTTTTAGGTTTTTGAAAAAATCAATTGCTTCAAGCTTTTTGGGTATCTCTTTTCCTACAAAACAGTCGACCATTACCAAATCAAATTGATCAGCAGATCTTAGGTTTTTGGCATATTCGAGAGCATCGGCGATGACAATGTTTAGATTTTTGACTTTCCCAAGACGGAAATATTTTTTCCCTAGCTCGACCATAAAAGGATCAATCTCAACAGCAGTGATTTTGGCTTCCGGAAAATATTTGTTGATCAGGTGGGCATTACTGCCGCCAGCTAGACCAAGAAGGAGAACTTTCTGGGGTTTAAATTTTTTTGGAAGTAAAGCAGTAATCCCCTTTTTCCAAACTCCGGTCATGATATCGCCAGACTCGATGAGACCATCGACGAACAAAGTAGTTGATCTTAGATATCGAAGGACAGAGATGTTTTTATTAAACTTGGAGTCTTTGAATTTTACGATTTGAGGAATAAAAAAACTTAATAAGCTCATGTTAATTTTCCTCTAGAGCTTTTAGCTCTGCTTGAATTTTTCTGGCCAAGTCTCCCCAAACTTTGTAGTGAAGATTAAGCTGATTTTTGTTGATTCTTACTGGCTCTAAGCCAACGGCAAGGAAACCAGCATCAAGAAGATCACCGGCGGCGAGGTCTCGCTCCATATATGAGTCTGCACCAGAGACTATGGCTACCATAGAGTAACCCTCACGCTTGGCTGTGACAATGGTGGAGTAACCGGCTTCTTCGGTGTAGGCAATTTTTAAACCAGTAACTCCTGGATATACTCCGAGAAGTCCGTTCCAGTTTGGAAGGTAATAGAAGCCATGGTCGGCAGTTTTTTGAATATCTTGATTGTCTGATTTGGCAGCCTCCATTATCTCTGGGTAATTTTTTTGTACATTATTTACTAGCTTGGCAATGTCCAGCAAAGTTGAGTACTGATTTTGTTCATCTAGTCCATCTGGGTTTGAGAAGTGTGAGTTTTTGAGGCCAAGAAGCTCGGCTTTGGCGTTCATGTAGTAAATGAACTCTGGTTTGCTGATGCCAACAGCTTTGGCGGCTCCATTAGCTAGAGTTTCGGCTGCATCGTTGGCACTGGTGGCTATTGCCCCCCGAAGAAGATCGGAGACAGAGAGCTTTTCCCCCTCTTTTAACCCAAGAACTGTAGGCACTTTGTCTATTGATTCCTTGGTGGCCGTGATCATGTATTCTTTGGGGACAAGGTCGAGGGCAACTTGAGCTGAGAGAAGCTTAGTAAAAGAAGCTGGTGAAAGACGGATGTCGGCACCTTTGGCATAGAAAACCTTGTTTGAATCAGAGTTATACACAATGTAGCGTGGAATATTTTCTAGGCTAGAAATAGTTTTGGCTTTGGAAATATCTAAGACTGGCGGAGCGGCGATTCTCTGAGAAATTTTGGCAGTTTGATCTGGTCCTTGGAAAAATGGAGAGATGAGATTGGATGGAAAAATTCGAGGTAAGAAGACAATGGCCACAACAATGATAATTGCCAATACAAAAAATATAATAAGAGATCTTTTAGCCACGTCTGATTTCAGTCTTTCCAACAAATGGAACTAGGACTTCAGGAATTTTGACAGAGCCATCGGCTTGCTGGTAGTTCTCGAGAATGGCAACTAACCAACGAGGAGAGTTTGAGGCCGTGTTGTTTAACATGTGTACGTATTTCATTTCATTATTGGCATCGCGATAGCGGATATTGGCTCGGCGGGACTGGAAATCGAGCATAATTGAGTCGGAAGCTAGCTCACCATAGTCGCCTCTTCCTGGCATCCAAGCTTCGAGATCATACTTCTTGGCTTGGGGTTCGCCCATGTCGCCTGTACACATACGGATAACGCGGTATGGAAGTTTTAGATCTTGAGCAATTTCTTCAGTTAGTTCCATCATTTCTTCATGAATCTTTCTGGATTCATCAACATCGTTTTTACAAATAACGACTTGTTCTGTTTTTACAAATTCGTGAACACGATATATTCCTTTGGTGTCTTTGCCATAGCTGCCGGCTTCTTTGCGGAAACAAGGTGAAAAACCGATCATTTTGATGGGCAGATCTTTTTCGTTGAAAACTTCATCCTGATACATAGAAACAAGAGGAACTTCGGCGGTGCCAGCGAGGTAGGAGTCTTCTTCACCTTCTTCAGTTTCGAATTTGTATGTTTCTTTTTCACCCCATGGGAAGTGGCCGGTGTTTACAAAGGCTCTTTTTTTCAAAATTACTGGAGGGGTGACAGGGGTGTAGCCCTTGGAAATGAATTTCTGAAGGGTGTATTGCATGAGGGCAAACTGAAGCATAACTCCCTCATTTTTGAGGAAATATCCACGGAAGCCAGCGACTTTGGAGCCACGTTCGATATCGATAATGTCGAGAGACTCTCCTAATTCGATATGAGTTTGGGGGGAGAAATCGAGTTTGGGAACTTCGCCCCAAGTGCGATAGACAACGTTTTCGGTACCATCTTTTCCAATAGGAACTTCTTCTAGAGGAACATTGGGGATTTGGAGCATGAGGGAGTTGAACTCTTCTTCCACTTCTCTAAGTTTTGGTTCAAGTGTTTCAAGCTTTGTTTTTAAGTTTACAGATTCTTCAATAAGGGCTGGAGTTCGCTCTGTTTTGAGCTGATCATTGAGCTTATTTCTTTCGGCCCTGATGACTTCTATCTGACCAATAAGATCACGACGAGCGGAGTCTGAGGAAAGAACTTTATCCACAATTTCTGGACTAAAGTTTTTGTTTTTTATCCCCTCTTTGACTTTGTCGGGGTTTTCGCGAATATAGTTTATTTCGAGCATGGTTTGATTATATCTCGTTTAAAGACCAAGGCTATCTGACACTTTTTGCATGGAGGTGAGACAGATGTCCACAAGGACGTCTAGCTTGATATTAAGACCGTCCTCACGTTCACAAAGAATGACTTCATCTCGGCGAGTACCAGCGGCAAATCGAGGTTCCTTGAGAAATCTCTTGATGATGGAGCTAGGCTTTACATCGGCAATCTTACGACTGGGATAGACGTAGGCTGTAGCCATGATGAGACCAGTGAGAGAGTCGGCACAGAAAAGAGACCATTGAGCTTTGGATTTTGGTTCAACGCCGGTGCCTTTGGGTGAGTGGGCTTTGATAATATCCAAAACGGTGTCTGAAACTTCCAAATTATATTTTGCTAGGGCTTCTCTTGTCTTGTTTGGATGCTCTTCTTTCCAAGGATCTGAGTAATCAATGTCATGAATTAGCCCTGCAAGAAGCCAGTCTTCACGGGATGGTTCGTCGGAACCTAGTAAATTGTTGGAGGAAAAATAATCGTAAAGACCACCCATACAGGCCTGCAAAGCAAGTGAGTGAATAAATATTTTTTCGTCAAGCTGAGTTTTTACCGCAGAAAGATAAGAATCATTCATACCAATATTCTATGACGAAAAAAGGTAAATTACTTAACGGCTTTGATGGCGTAGGAGATAGTTCCGGAAGGAGCTTCAACCTCTACTGTTTCACCAACTTTTTTGCCAAGAAGTGCCTTTCCAAGTGGAGATTCGTGTGAAATTTTCTTAGCGGCTGGATCTGCTTCCCATTCACCAACAATGGTGAATTCGTGAGCAGAACCGTTGACTTCGATATGAACGACACTTCCCAAACCTACTGAGTCTAGTCCGGCTTTTTGAACATCAACAACAGTAACTCTGGTAAGGATATCTTTGAGCTCTTCAATACGGCCTTCCATGGTAGAGAGAGCTTCTTTGGCTGAATGATACTCAGCATTCTCGGAGAGATCGCCAAAATCACGAGCTTTGGATAGGCGCTCTATGGCCTCAGGAAGATTAGTTTTTTCGAGCATTTCGAGTTCTTCGACAAGCTGGCGATAGCCAAGGGGTGTCATCTGGACTCGTTGTGTTTGTTGGTTCATATTATTTTTTGTTACAGATTATAAATATAAGCCCTGTTTGTCATATGTCAAGCTAGCAAAACAGGCTTTTGGACCAAAAAAATAGATACTGTGGAATATTGTGATAAGGAATACCGACAGACGCTACTTGTGGCCTAACGTGTTGTATTTTACACTTTTGAACCTGTGAAGTCAAATTGGAGGAAGAAAATATGGGCTAATTGGGGCCATGGATGCATGAAAATTTGGTAGAATATACGGGTTCGATGATGGTCCCGTCGTCTAGTGGTCTAGGACATTTGGTTCTCATCCAAAAGATCGCGGGTTCGACTCCCGCCGGGATCACAAAATGAAAACAATCGGTAAGTTTTTTGATGGGTTAGATAGGTTTGGTGGAGTTATCCAAGCAATTGGCATTT
Organism: uncultured Pseudomonadales bacterium; assembly: GCA_964564895.1. Lineage (GTDB taxonomy): Bacteria > Patescibacteriota > Microgenomatia > UBA1400 > MFAQ01 > UBA2277. The sequence goes on from CAZMCB010000005.1 coordinate 28,867, forward strand.
TGATTATCGGAGTAAAGTTCGTATTTGAAAACCTTAAAAGAATTAACCTTATATGTATCATCGTAATTGCAATTGCACTAATACTTGTTGCAATTGCACTATTAAGAAAGGTGGCCTCATCGCTTAAAGAATATGAGATTAGAAAATTAGAGAAGAATATAGCTGAAGTAAGTAGTCTCTCTATACAAAAACATGATTTTTCAATTAATGATATTTTGACATCGAAACAGATTACTGACTGGCTTAAAACTACAGATTATCATGCAACTAAATGGTCTGAAGATGCAAAAAGAAAAGAATCCCCCCGTACTTATTATTTGACTTTCAGCGACGGTAGAGTAAATCATCATCTGAATGCTGAATATTATTCAGATATTAAAAGAGAGTCGCTTAGTCTTTCATACGGTGGTTTCCCCGGTCCTAGCCTAAGTGAAATTGAGCCTAGCACACCATATTCCAGCGATTTTACTCCTTTTTATATTAACCAGCCCTTATGGAGAAAAGCATTAATGAAGGTTATCAAAACTTTCGAGGATAAATGGGATGGTAGATTTAGTGTATTTATTTACAATGCTGGCGATGATAGAGTGCAATTTGATTATAACTATACGCGGGGAAGTAACAAAGTAAATGTTCGTGGTAAGTTCGTTTTTGACGGAAATTATTTGATAAACGAGAAAGCCAATATTAAAGTATAAATTGTAATAAATAGTGACAATATTCAAAAATATTTCGAGGTTTGATAAACCAAGAGAGAAGTTGGAGAAATATGGGCCGGAGAAATTGACTGATGCTGAACTGTTAGCAATTCTTCTTAGAACTGGCACAAAGGATTTGGATGTATTGAAACTTTCACATAAGATATTGAAAGTATTTGAAAAAGAAAAATTCGTCGATATAAATGTAACTGATTTGAAAAAAATAAACGGGATAGGCTCTGCAAAGGCTTGTGAAATTGTTGCTTGCTTAGAGCTAGGAAAAAGACTGTTGAAGAATAAGAAGTCATCAATCTTGTTATCTCCTAAAGATGTCTGGAATCGAATGGAGGATGTCCGAGGAAGCAAACGGGAACATCTAGTTGTATTCTATTTAGATAGTAGAAGTCAGGAAATTTCAAGAGAAACCATATCTATAGGAACATTAAACGAAAGCCTCGTCCATCCTCGTGAGGTTTTTGAGAGTGCTATAAAAAATAATGCAGCTGCAATTATTATCGCCCACAACCACCCATCTGGAGATTTGGAACCATCTCAGGCGGATATTGATATTGCAAAACAGTTAACACACGCGGGGAAGATATTGGGGATTAGAGTTTATGACAATATAATTGTTTCAAACACGTCTTATAAAAGTATAATTGGGAATCTGGGCTAATTAAAATATATGAAAACATACGGGACAAAAGAAGAAATACTAAAGAAGGCACAAACGATTCTACAAAAATCTTTACGTGAGGTTATTCCGGAGGAGTCAGTCGAAGAAATCGAAAATAATATTATTGGTTATGGAACAAAGAGAAAGGGATTTTTAGGAGAACTGACTGAAAAATATTTTTTTGAGATAAACCCAGGAAACGATAGTGGACCTGATTTCCCAATTGCAGGAGTAGAACTTAAAACTACTCCATTAAAAACTCACTCTAAATTTCGATTTACCTCAAAAGAAAGATTGGTTTTCTCCATGATAGATTATAAAACTATCGGAGAAGAGGCGTGGAAATCTAGTACGTTTTTGAAAAAAAACAAGGCTTTACTATTAATGTTCTATTTGTGGAATAAAGATCAAAGTATTCTTGACTATGAATTTGAATTTGTGCATTTATTAAATTTATTGGAAGACATATCTGATGAAGATATCTTTCAGATTCGAAGTGATTGGGAATATATTGTGGCGAAGATAAAACGAGGAGAAGCTCACCTATTATCCGAAGGAGATACTTATTACCTCGGAGCTTGTACGAAAGCAGCTAACAGTAAAGTTGTTCGCGACCAAGGATTGAATGCAACACGAGCAAAACCCCGAGCCTTTTCTTTTAAGCAACAATACATAAATTATCTAATTCAAACTAAGTTACTTGGAAATATAACTAACACTGACTCTATCTTCAAAAAACAAAGACGTTTGGGCACGATAGAAAATGTATTTACACAAAAATTTGCACCATATATCGGAAAGACGGACAGAGAAATACTTGTAAGCCTAAATACTATCCTTAATAAAAAATCAAAAGGGTATAAAAGATCAATTGCCATTCGGATTCTTGGAGTTGATTCTGAAAATATCGAGGAGCTAATGAAGGCAAACATTACTCTTAAGGTAATTACTTTGGAATACACAGGAACATTAAAAGAATCAGTCTCCTTCCCCGCCTTTGACTATAAAGATCTTGTTACACAAGTTTGGTATGACGACGTGGATGAGACAATGGCTGACTTTCACCTACAACTAGAGACAAAGAAATTTTTGTTCGTTGTTTTCCAAAAATTAAAGAATAATAAAGACATCGTTTTAAAAAAGACCATGTTTTGGAATTTTCCAATGAAGGATATCGGAGAAGTTGAAAAAGTATGGCAAAAAACTGTAGATTGTATTAATGATGGGAAATATGAAGAGCTTCCAAAAATTAAGGATAGCTATGTCGCTCACGTTCGCCCACACGGTAAAGATTCAAACGATACATCGGAAACACCACAAAAAACGCAGGAAATGAAGCGGTGTTTTTGGTTGAATGCAAAATATATTCAAAGGGCGATAGAAAACAACTGATTTCGTGCTTGATCAATTGGAAACAACGTGCTATGATTTTATTGTTAGGTTCAATTGACACATAAATAACACGAATGGAAAAGAATAAAAAAATTAAAGTGGTGGAACTGTTCGCTGGAGTTGGTGGCTTTCATATCGGACTCAATAAGGCAAACAAAAAACTTGGACTGAAAAAAGATGAGGGTTTTGAAGTTGTGTGGGCTAATCAATGGGAACCGGGAGCAAAAACTCAAAGTGCTTTTAATATATATAGTAAAAAATTCCCAAAGGCGATAGGTAATTTCTCTGAAACAGATATACACGAAGTAGTTGAAAATCACTTTGAAGCTATTCCCCAACATAATTTGTTGGTGGGAGGTTTCCCCTGTCAAGATTATTCTGTTGCTAGAACTTTGAAACAAGCCAAGGGAATTGAGGGTAAAAAGGGGGTGTTGTGGTGGGATATTAAAAATATTTTGGAAAAATCTGGTAAGAATTGCCCACAATACCTAATGCTCGAAAATGTAGATCGATTGCTTAAATCTCCAGCAAGCCAACGCGGTAGAGATTTTGCAATTATGTTATCTTCTTTATCCAAATTGGGGTATGCCGTGGAGTGGAGAGTTGTAAATGCTGCCGATTATGGAATGCCACAAAGAAGGAGACGAACATATATCCTTGGATACAAAAATGGTACAGAACTGTATACAAAACTAAAGTCGACAAAACCAATCGACTGGTTAAATGAGATGGGAGTTACCGCAAAGACTTTTCCGATTATTAAATTAACAGATAAAGAAATAAGGTCTTTTGTATTAAATGAAGACCCGGTGAAGATAACAAAAGATTTCAACATTGGCGGTAAAAAATCTATGTTCGAAACCTCCGGAATAATGATTGATAAAGTTGTTCATACTGCAAAAATATATCCTAGTTACACTGGACCAAGAACGACTCTAAGCGATATTGTAGAAAAGGATGAAAAACTGATTCCAAAAGAATATTTCATTGATATCAACTCTATTGAAAAGTGGAATGTTCTAAAAGGAGCAAAAAGCGAAACAAGAGTGTCAAAAGATGGATTTGAATATAAATACTCTGAAGGTGGAATGACGTTCCCCGATAAGATAGACCAACCTTCAAGGACAATCGTCACTGGTGAGGGTGGTTCATCCCCATCAAGATTTAAACATGTAATAAAAACCGAATCAGGAAAACTAAGAAGGTTAATGCCTAGCGAATTAGAAAAGCTAAACATGTTCCCCAAAAATCATACTAAACAAGAGTCATCTGCCGTAAAACGCGCTTTCTTTATGGGGAATGCATTAGTAACTGGAATTGTCACGAAACTCGCCGAGAATTTGTTCAAGGAAATCAACAAGGAGTAAATATATTGAATACCACTCCCTCTTATTCACTTTTGACTATGTCCTTGAATAATAATTTATAACTCCTCTTTTTTCTTTTTTTATTTTTCCATTTTTTGTTAGCTCTTCTAACGCGGCATATATCGTTACTGGAAGGGTGCTGACTTTATCTCCATATTTATTTTTTGCTAATTGTTCAATTTGTTTTTTAGTAAAATAATCATCTGAACACGAAACGATTGAATCGATTGCTTCAGAACATGACACACAATAATCGCCTCTTGTACGTCTTTCTGAATTCTTAAATTCCTCGAAACCCCAACTTTTCAAAGCATAATATCCTTCAGCAACTCTCACGATATCACTATCTGAATATATTGCTGCATCTAATGAACTTTCTTTAAAGAATCGTTGGAACCTAAATAATTTAATGAGTTGTTTCCTGGAGAGCGGTTCTTTCGCCTCGTTTAGAAAATACTTTACTAGCTCAGAACTAGTTCCTGGTATGTATCCCCATTCTCCAAGAGCATATGTGGACAAACCGACATTTACAAACTCATCATATCTGTCTAAGACCCCCCTTACCTGTCCCTCAGTCAATTTTGTTTTTTCGACAATTTCATTAATATTCATTGGTGTCCTTGTAGCATAGAAAATTTTATGAATTATCGAATATGAAGTTCTATCAAACCCTTTACTATCGGAGATTATTTCTATTTTTCCATCCTTTATTGATATACATTCAATATCGGAAATTAATGCAATTGGACACTCAAAATGATTGACCACCTCGTCGATATCAACAGACGAATTTTGATAGTTAAGACACTCGATGATGTCACTAATTTTTTTTTGAAAAACAACATTCATACTTTTTGTGACAAAATGCTTGTTTGTCAAATTATCATCGTCAAAAATAGCAAATTCTGGGAACATTAAGACAAACATATTGCTTAGTCCCGTACCCAAGTATTCGTCAGAAATTATATTCAAATCATTCGTCTGTACTGCACTATCAGCAAGTTTTTTTAATTTATTAAATATTTCTTGTTCCTGACCGCTATCCTCGATAGCGGTCTTTATCTTTAATATCGACTTCTCAAATATTTGCCGAATTCTTTCTCTGCTTAAACCAAACGCTTCTCCAATTTCTATAAGGGTATGCTTCTCACCGACTAAACCAGTTCTTTTGTATAAAATTGTTCTTTCTTTTTCCGAAAGTGAACACTCAATTTCCTCTCTTAGGCTCCACGGTTCGATGTTTAAATCGTTGAATATATTCTGTTGAGGCATCAATTTTTAATCAATTAACGTTCTTAAATTGGATGAAAAAACTGACATATAGTTATCGAATAAGTGGACATTCTCTTCATTTGATTGGGTAAGCTGTGCGGATGCGATAGAGTATATTAGAAAATTTACTGCGTTAACAATATCCTGATTCCCCTTATTTACTACTATGAATTTCTGATAGAAAGGATGTTCTATGTTGTACGCTATTTGGGTAGTTTTCCCATATTGTTCGGCCTCAAATAATTGTCCCGATGCACCTAAATTTCTTTCAATGAATTGACAATTCATTTTTTTAACCTCTTTTTCAGTAGATGTTGAGGGCTTTCTAATCTCTCCAGAATTAACAGGGGTTGTACCGCCCGGGTGATTAATGTTTGGCCCTCTTGTTCCAATCAGTGCTTTTGGTTTGATTAACAGCATTGATTTTTTATTTATTACCTCTGCTGAAGTATCATGGTCAACGCCTATAGAATCTAAAACCACTGTTTCCTTGTTATATTTTTTTTCCAATGTGACAATTTGTGGATATAAAATTTCATGGAGTTTATCCATAATATTCTGTTTTGGTTTGATTCCTCTTTTAGAAAACGTAACGCCCATTTCATCATCTAGATTTCCTGAAAAAGAAATTTCACCCCTAACCCTATTCAAACTGTTGTGTTTTGTGCGTATACCAAACCAGTCTGCAGAGGCAATTTCTCTATTATTTCTAATGATATATAACCCTTGTTTTGTTATTCCCACTTCCTTTAAATTTGCAGTTTGTTGATCAAAAGCTGGTAGTCTTACTAGTTTTATATCTATAGACTCCTCACCACTGTCAGATTTAATTAAATACGAATCATCACAGTACACTTCTGTTTCCTTTTCATCTAACATTAAGGGGTCAACCATACGAACAGCATCCCCTGCAACGTAAATATTTTTTCCTGACTTTATAAACATTCTAAATATTTGTCCTAAATCTTTTTTTAGTTTCGTAGAAATTTGAGTAATATTCTTGTTTTGAATAAGATCGCATTTTTCTAGTACCACTGAGGTTCCTGTGTCAGAATTATGAGTTGCAAGTTTAATATATGAAATTTCTTCAGGAGTCGACTGTCTCAATTCTTTTTCGAAAGCGTTATCGCGAATTACGTCGTCGAGATCTTGAATTGATGTCATAAATCCATTTCCATTATTCGTAATAACAGTCAGTCTTTTACTTATCGATATTGATGCTGTAACCAAACCCATCCCAAATTTACCTAAGTCCGTTTCGGAGTTTCTTTCAGTATTTGACCCTAGTCGCATTGCTTGGTCAAGAACCTCTTTGTCCATGCCACAACCGTCGTCCGAAATATTTATACGAAAATCATTTTTTACTGGCTCTATTTCTATCCATACGTTTGCTGCTCCAGCATCGAGTGAGTTATCTACTAAATCTGCTATTGCATCATAGTTACCATAGCCAGTAGATCTTAAAGCTTTTATTAATCGTCCTGCATTTGGTGTGTTATTTGATATATTTTTTTCCATTTTTTGTTAAATTAATTTTGATAATAAAAAAGACATCTATTTATTAGATGCCTGATGCGTTCAATTATGTATTCATAAAATCTCCTTTTTCCTCGATGTGCTATACACCAAGATGAAATTCGTAATATATGTACTATATCTCTCAATAACCTAAAAAGCAATACCTACAATAATTGTTAGAATAACATATATATTATTTCTTCACCTCTGGATTGAGGAAGTAGTCTGGGCCTTGGAGGTCGTAGATACTCTCTAGCTTGACAATGTAAGACCTGTTTAGGTGATAAGCATCCCCTTCTTTGACCATTTCCCATGTGCCTTCATAAGAACTGAAGTTCAGTTCCCCATCAACCCATTCGGACATATCGAAGGTGACATAGACTAGGTTGGGTTTAATTTCCTGGACACCATAGACTTCTACACTTATTACGTTTGGAAAGCGTGCGGTCCATTCTTCGTAGCTGGAGTTGATTTTGTATTTTGAACTAAGAAGGTCATAGCAACCTTTGGTATCTCTAGCTTTGAGTAAATAATAGTAAGCGTAAACTGAGGCTTCGGGAGTGGCTCCTGGCTCGAGTCTTATCTTCTCCGGCTCCTCATTGAATGGGTAGTTTATAGCTGTGTTCAGAGTATCTTTACTAATTATTAGGGAAGTGCCTGACGTCAGCATAGTATTTATCCCCACAAATCCTCCACATTTATCAAATACCGGACCACCGCTCATACCCTCAACCAAGGAAGACGAAAATTGGAGATAGTCTTCAACTGAAGAAGATATTTCACGAGCATTTTCAAAACGAATCGGGAGGATTGTGGACCCGCCTTTGATATCCGACCCTAGGGCATAGCCAAAGGAAAGAGCTTCTTCACCTTGAGTTAGCTCTGTTTCGGCTGTGATATCGATGACATAAGCCGGCATTGAAGTGTCTGTAGTAAGAAAGGCCAAATCATATAATTCCGAGAGCTCTACTTTACTTGGGGTAAGGAACTCACCTGTAGGTAGAACAATTTTGGGATAGTCTTCTCCTTCGACTACGTGACGATTGGTGACGACCATGTTTTCGGAGATGAAGAAACCGGAGCCTTCTGAGAATGAGCCAATAATACGAACTACTTTGGGCGAAACAGTGTCTTTGGTGTTCTGATATGAGCAGAAGAATTTATGATATCCATTTAGCTGGCCGTACTGTCGATACTCGACTGTAAAGACATAAAGAAAAGACAGAAGAAGGAAAAATGAGAACATGAAGTACTGGGGTTTTTTGAAAATTAGACGGAAATATGCAGGAACTGACCTGAATAGATTAATCAGTGAGGCAAGCCCAAGAGGTATCGCTAGGCTATATAAATACCGGTATTGTTCGGAGACAGGAATATTTGCATTTAGATCTGGAGAGGTAAAAAACAATGCAACGGGTACTAAAAATATTCCAATAAGACTAAGAGGAACAGAGTAAAAACGAGAAAGTTTACGGAGTAATTTCAAAGAGACAGAAAATAGTGCTAATGGTAAATAGAAGAAGGCAAAAATGACAAAAAAATTCTCCGTATCCTCGAATATAAATGGGTGTTTGTGGAAGTTATACCAAAAACCAAGGTAAACAAAAATAAAGATTTTCCAGTTGAAAATGAATTTAAAAAATCGACCAATCCAAGAATTTGATATGAAATGAGGTCGGACTTTTAGCTGATTAACTATAGATCTGCCAATTTTTTTAATTTTATGTTTGTTCAAGTTAATGCTATTTTGTTACAAAAAGTACAAAAATACTAGAGGGTGATTGAAGAATATTGTTGGGATACAATTAGGAATGGAAATAATTGAACTGCCTGTATCGGAATGGAGAGCATATAAATCTCTTCGACTTGAAGCTTTGAAAACCGACCAACAAGCTTTTGCTAAGCCATATGATGATGAGGCTGCATATCCTGATGAAAAATGGATGGAAAGAATTGAACGAACTAAAAGTAGAGATGCCTGGATGTACTTTGCCAAAGATACGGATATTGATGAGCTTGTAGGGATGATTGGAGGATACAGAGATGAAGAGAACCGAGCAAAACACTCAGCCCAAATTTGGGGAGTATATGTTCACCCTTCTTATAGAGGAAAGGGATTATCTAGTATATTAATGAGTAGAATTTTGACTGAGTTTGAGAAAAATGAAGATATTGCAAAAGCTGTATTGGAAGTAAATATAGATCAGACTTCGGCAATAAAACTTTATGAAAAATTTGGCTTTTCTGTGATAAATAGATTTACCTGCACACTCGGGGATGGAAAAAAACATGAAGTGTGTATTATGGAAAAAGAGTTGATATGAAAAATTTTATAGCACCTCACAAAAGTAGCTTGGAATATAATTTGATTAATGATTGATAAAAGTAATTTTCCATATAGAGAGAGCACTATGGGAGTTGTAATAAATGATGAAGGAAAATTTCTTGTGGTAAATAAGTTGGCATATAAACCAGAAACTGAGTGGAGTTTTCCTGGAGGTGGAATTGACGAAGGAGAGTCATCGGAAAAGGCATTAATGAGAGAGCTTGAAGAGGAGCTATTGTCAAATAAATTTGAAATAGTATCTAAGAGTAACAATCCATATTTTTATGAATGGCCTGATGAGATAATCGAAAAAACTTATCAAAAGAAGGGGAAATACTATAAAGGTCAGCAGTTAATACAGTTTTTTGTAAAATTTTTAGGTGATCCAGATGAGATTAAAAGTGGGGATGGAATTCGGGAAACTAAATGGGTTTCTCGAGAAGATTTAAAATCTCATTTAATTTTTCGAGATCAATGGGAAAATGCAGATAAAGTAATTAAGGAGTTTGAAGAAATAATATAGCGACGTGTAGGTGCTAGACCAAGCTGGATCACACTCAGAGAGTTTTCTTTTCTTCTGTAATTGGTTTGAAATAACTAACACTCTCGAACTTTATTTTTTTACCGACAAGAATTTTGGAAAGCTCTGAAATAATTGTATCGAGAGTTTTTTTGGGAAGGTGTTTGATATAGCAAAGTGAGATGTGTGGTTCGAAAGAAAGAGATTTTTCTGAGATATCGTTGTTTTTTCTTATCCATCTATCTAGTTTGTATAGCTCTTTGTTTTCTTCCGGAATGGCAAAAATAAGATAGTATTCATCTTTGAAACCAGTCCAACAACCAATTTTGGAAATTATTGATTCTTTACTGTTTTGAATTGCTAAATTAGACTTTGCAAATCTCTCGTGCAGATCTGAATTTTTTACGCCGTAGCATACTGTCATGTGGGCTTTGGCAGTAACATCGCCCTTGATATATGAGATCGAGTCTGAGTAATAGCTCTGCTCTGGATCCACACTATATGAAACCGCTTGATGAAGAAGTTGTTTGGTTTTCTTATCAAGATCCATCTGAACATAACCATAGCAGTCATTTGACTGGAGCTCTTTGATTCTTTTCTTTATCACCGTGGAGTAGTTTTTGCAGTTTTTTAATTCTGTTTCCAAGGGATATACAGGAATTAATACGCCGTGGAATTTAATTCTTTCTATCCCCCGTTGAGGAGTTTCATAGACCGTAACATTGATGCTTTTTGGATGAATATCAACACCCCAAACCATCAACGCTCCTTCACATGTCAGGACCCAGTTGACACCTGTTTTGTTGAGGCTACTGGCTAGAGTTATCAGTGTTTTGGCGAGTGTTTGTGACACAAACTGATATTAACAGCTAAAATAGCTTATGACTAATAAAATATTGAAAGCAATTAAGGGAGCAAAAAGTGTTTTGCTTCATTGCCACCCATATGCAGATCCAGATAGTATCGGCTCAGTACTGGCGATGACAATGTTTCTTAAAAAAATTGGTATCAAAGTAACGCCAATAATGGGTGACTCAGAGTATCCGAATAACCTAAAGTCACTTCCACAACATGATTTGATAGTCCCAAAAAATTTCACACAAATTGATCTTGGTGACTTTGATTTGTTTATTATTTTGGATAGCTCGACTCCAAACCAAATCACTCAACTTACGGAAGTAGTTCTTCCGGAAACTTTAAAAACAATCGTAATCGATCATCATGTAACGAATCTAAAATTTGGAAATATCAATCACGTTGATAGTGATTGTTCGTCTACTTGTGAAGTTTTGTTTAATTTATTTATAGAGTGGAAAATAGAAATTGATAAAGATATGGCGATTTGTTTGTTTATGGGTATATTCGCCGACACTGGTGGATTTAAATATCAATCAACAACAGCCAATACGCTTCTAGCCGCTTCGGAGTTGGCTCGAATAAATAATGGTTTCCCAGCTGTAATCTTTGAGATGGAGAATAATAAAAATGCCCAAGAAATTGAGTTTACGGGACTAGCCTTGTCGTCTTTGAAAAAATATTTTTCTGGAAAAGTAGTGATGGCGGCAGTCCCCTTCGCTAGTATTAAAAAGGCAGGAATATCAAAAGATAATACCCAAGTAGGAATTGCAAATACCATACGATCTGTGGTGGGATGGGATATCGGAATTAATCTGGTGGAAACGGAGCCAAATGTGGTGACTATAAACCTGCGAACTAGAGACTCAGACAAGTATGATGTTAGTCTTATCGCTAAAGCAGTTGGAAAAGGCGGTGGACATAAAGCGGCGGCCGGGACTACTATAAACGAACCCTTTGAAGAAGCAATCCAGTTGCTTTTGGAAACAATCTCCTTAACCTTCCCTGAACTGGGAATTATTGAGTAGTTTTTATGATCTTAAGATAATCTGGGGGTACGGCTTTTTGTTTTTATCTTGAAAAACTAACATACCTTTTTCTTCATAAATCTTTATGTTTTCTGGTGATTTGCCACATTTGTTTGCCAAAATTTTCATCATTACCTCTGGATTTGTTTCTAACTTTAGGCCACCTAAAGAAATGAGAGCTTGAACTTTGGTGCTGTTGACATAGGCGCTACACCAAACGTTGTAATTATTTTTTACTAGATCCGCAAAAATTCCGGTGTAGTCGCGGCCACTTTTGGCTGATGAAGTATATACACGTTCACTATCTACAGTGACGAGAGAAATGATTTGACCGTCTTTTTTTTCAAAAACTACTGAGTTTATTTCATCTGAAAAAACTTTGTTGATATCAAATTTGTCTCCATAGGAGTCTCTAGCAAGTTCGATGATACCGTTTCTGTCTTCTGGAGACAATTCTTCAATGGTTTGAGAAGTGTATCTTGGTGAAGTTACTTTTAATTTATTAATTTTTTTACTGAAACCGTCAAAAATTCTTAGGTATTCTTCTGGAAACAAAGCGTAAACTGACTCTGAGTTTAGATTTCCACAGAGAGACTTTATTTTGTAACAATGCTCGGGGTGGTTATCAAAATATTCTACGACTTTTGGAATCCCGATTTCTATTATTTTTCTTGTCTCATCTGGAACAAATATATCTGGAAGACGGGAAATTTGCTTGAGTGCACTGACAATAATTAAGGGATCTCTCAGAGCATTTTCTGTGTCGCAAAATAGCAGTCTTCTTTCTTTGATATCCCTTATTGCCTCTGGTGTTTCTATTCTTTTGGTGTGAGGGTTATATATACAGCAACTAAAATTAACGTCTCCTGAATTAATCATGGTCTGAATATCTGGGGTGTTCATAACAGAAAAATGAACATCTACTCCTCTCATCATGGCACCAGCAACACCAGCAAAGCTACTGACATAGTACTGATGTTCTGAGGTATGGAAGTCTGCTGATTTTTGATAACCCTCTCTCTCTAATGTCTTGATAACTTCAGATATTGGAAGATTAATTTTGATATCTAGATCATTAATTTTTTTCCCCCAGACATAGTCTCTTACAGCTCCGCCGACTAAATAAGTCTGTGCCTTAAATAGTCGAGCTATTTCATCCATTTGAGGAATCTTTGCAAGTTCTTTTTCTAAGGTATAAACATCTATTGCTTCAAACAGTTCGAGATTGAGATAACGATCAATACCATACTGATTTAAAGAACTCAGAATTTTTTCCCTTGTTTCGTCTTTAAGAGACATGATTTGACAAAGATCATCATCTAGGTTTGTAGCTTCTGCAAGGAGTGGGGCATTTTTTACGGCAGCAGAGAGAGTATTTTCTTCGATTGTAAAATCTAGTTCGGCGGCAAATCTAAAAGCACGTAGAATTCTAACGGGATCTGCAATTATTTTTTCTTCTGGATTCAACATCTTTATCTCTTTTTTGAGCAACGAATCAATGGCCCCAAAATAATCAATGATTGTGCCATCTTCGCTCATGCAAAGATTAGATGTAGTTATATCGTTTTGAGCAAGTTTCTCCTCAATATTTTTGGCTGTTGTAAAGTCGTAGATGTCTTTGCCAAGTTTTAATCTCATTGTAGACACGCTATCCCAGCGGCCGACAAACTGATCTGGGTAATCTCTTTGAATTTGATCAAAATCAAAGTCTCCTATGAAATCATAGTCGGGGGATGACGTTTCTGTATTTAGGAGCAAGTTTCTGATTGTGCCTCCAAAAAGATAAATTGGACCGTGACGTCCCGTTATTCTTCTAGCGATTTCAAATGCTTTATCAGTGTGAGATAAAAGATATTTTCTTAGTTCCTCAGTTTCGGCAAATGTACCCTCGTTTCCAATGTATTTTTCAATTTCATTGACTTTCATTGTATCTAGGGTTACATAAAATGATGCCTAATTTCTTTGTGTCTTGATATATAAACGAAAATGAATTAATAATCAATACTCAATTTTTTCGAATACTTAATATAGCTTCATTTACGCAGATACTACCACATTGATATGACAGTAAAATGAGTTCCAAAACAATCTTTAAAAAAAATATAGATACTTAGTGGTCGAGGAATTTGGCAAGATACATAATGAGGATACCAGTCAAAAACACACCGAAGGATATCATGGATTTTCGAAGATCTTTTTCTTTTCTAATCTCGGGCATGAGATCTGACGCGGCTATGTAAATAAAACCTCCAGCGGCAAAAGGCAGCAGATAAGCCATGAGTCCTTCTATCTGGAAAGAAAGAAAATAACCTACGACTCCACCTAAGATTACTGACATTGCTACCAAAAAATTTGCCAAGAGTGCTTTGCCTTTTTTGAAACCAGAGTAGAGTAGCACACCAAAGTCGCCTATTTCTTGAGGAATTTCGTGAAGAGCGATAGCCAAAGCAGATACGATACCTAACCTGACATCGGTTAGAAAAGCAGCTGAGATAATTAAACCATCAATAAAGTTGTGGACGACATCGCCGAATAAATTCATGTATCCAAAAGAGTGAATATCACAGTGCCCCTTATGACAGTGTCTCCAGTGCAACACTTTTTCTACTATAAAAAAGAAAACAAATGAAAGTAAAACAATTCCAAAAAGCTCTCCTCCTTCTATCTTTTCTGCTGCTTCGGGCAGTAAATGAAGAAAAGCACCTCCCATAAGAGCTCCTGCGGAAAGAGAAACTAAAAATA
>CAZMCB010000006.1:0-39822 GCA_964564895.1 uncultured Pseudomonadales bacterium
TTGCAGTTACATGTCAAATCTAGGTAAGGTTCAAGGTTTCGTATCCAATTAAACCACATGGCACGCTGATTGTGCGTTTCCCCGTCAATTCCTTTGAGTTTTAACCTTGCGGTCGTACTCCCCAGGCGGAACACTTAACGCGTTAGCTTTCGCCACTCCCCTTGCGGGAAATAGCTAGTGTTCATAGTTTACGGCTAGGACTACAGGGGTCTCTAATCCCTTTCGCTCCCCTAGCTTTCGTTCATCAGCGTCTGGAATGTTCTAGTTGCCTGCCTTCGCTTTTGGTATTCTTCTTGATATCAACAGATTTCACTCTTCCACCAAGAATTCTAGTAACCCCGAACATCCACAAGTCTGCCAGTTTAGCGGACATCTCCGGGGTTGAGCCCCGGGCTTTAACTCGCTACTTAACAGACCGCCTACGATACTCTTTACGCCCAATAAATCCGGATAATGCTTGTACTCTACGTATTACCGAGGCTTCTGGCACGTAGTTAGCAAGTACTTTCTAATAGGGTACCATCAAAATTTTTTCCCCTATCACAGTAGTTTACGACCCGAGGGCCTTCATCCTACACGCAGTGTCACTGCATCAGACTTTCGTCCATTGTGCAAAATTCCCAGTTGCTGCCACCCGTAGGTGTATGTTCCGTGTCTAAGTAACATTGTGGGGGGCCGTGCTCTCACACCCCCTAGCCGTCATAGCCTTGGTGAGCCATTACCTCACCAACTAGCTGATAGCAAACAGGCCCATCTATCGTCGGCCGGTTAAGGCCTTTCATCTTGCGATCTTATGCGGTATTATCTCGCCTTTCGGCGAGCTATTCCCCAACAAAAGGTAGGTTCCTGTCGATCCTCACCCGTCTGCCACTGATTTGATCTTGCGATCTCCTCCGTTCGACTTGCATGCTTAAGGTACACTGCCAGCATTCATCCTGAACCAGGATCAAATTCTCAATTAAAATTGAATTATTTACGTCACTCTCTGCCACTTTTCAAATGACAAAAAAATAGTATCAAATATGCACCCAGTGCATATTTGGCTGCTTCACTTGTTAACGAGCTCCGCTATTGTACACAACTATACCTACGTTTGGCAAGTAGAAAAACGACTCTCCAAAGTGAAAGATTTGTACCTCGCGAACATGAATATTTTACCACATACTATCCAAAAAGTACTAGTCGGGTATATCAAGTCTTTAATAAACTCTCAACTTCACTTTCAACCTCGATTATTTGAATATTGGATAAATGACCAAAAGAAAAGCCCTACTAATTAGTAGGGCTTCATTATTATTACTTCTAGAACGTACCGGTTATTTGCCGTCCGGCTGCCCGGAAGTCACGACGTTTTGCCGAATTTATTTTCCAATCATCAACGTTATCTTTTTCCCAATAACGCGTTTTACGCGTGGCATGGTCTTGACGACGATTCATTCCCTGTCGAACAAACTTTTTTCTTATACTTGCCTTATCAAAATCAAAGACTAAAGAAAAAAGAACATTTTCTTCTACTGGTGTCAATTCGTTGGCGAAATCGTCAACGTGTTCAACGGCAACATCCAAGACAGTAGTCAAAGCTTCCTCCAAAGGAATAATTTAACGAACAACGAAATTGTACCATATTTACCCTATAATGTCAAGCAATTTACTTCTTCATCATACCTCTAGCCGCCATTATTCCCGTGGCTGCCGCACCCGTGATCGAGCCTGATATCCCTGCCGCGTCCCCAGCCGCATACACATTCTTTATCGTCGTCTCCATATTTTTTGTCAAAGCTACTTTTGAAGACCGTAGCTTCACTTCTGGAGCATAAAGAAGTGTTGACCCCGAGTTTATTCCAGGCATCACAGTATCCAGTTTTTCCAGCCCTTCCAGTATATTCACCACAATTCTGTGAGGCAAAGCCATCGAGATATCTCCTGGTGTTACATCTTTTAGCGAAGGATGTACCATTGATTTCGATAGACGGCTCCATGTACTTCTTCTACCTCTTTGTAGATCTTTTAACCTTTGTAAAATAGGTTTCCCTCCCCCAATAGTTGTGGCTAATTTAGCTATAGACTCCGCATAATCAATAGAGTTTTCTACAGGTTCCGTGAGATGCACTTCACACACAAAGGCAAAATTCGAATTCAAGCTTTTTTGATCTGACAAAGAATGTCCATTTACACATATATAATCAGGATATTTTTCCACTGCCACGAGGCCATTAGGGCACGAGCAAAACGTCCTCATCACATCATCAAAAGTCTTCGTTCGCACCTTCAGCACCACCTCATATAGAGCTTCGGCATACTTCTTCATCACTGATCGCGGAAACTCTACTCGAACCCCTATCTCCACCATGTCATATTGGTATTTGAAACCATATTTCGTGCCTAATTTTTGCAGCCAAGCTGCGTTCACCCTTCCAGGCACCAATAATACTTTCTCCCCCAGATATTTCTTTTTCTTTTTATCAATTACTCCACACATTTCTCC
Source organism: uncultured Pseudomonadales bacterium (assembly GCA_964564895.1). Taxonomy (GTDB): domain Bacteria; phylum Patescibacteriota; class Microgenomatia; order UBA1400; family MFAQ01; genus UBA2277. The sequence continues at coordinate 2,486 of CAZMCB010000006.1, forward strand.
CTTTTTCATTACCAAATCCACAATCTCCGTTTTACAAAAGATATTCACCCCTTTATTCAATAAATATTTCTCAAACTTAGCCACTACCTCCTTGAGCTTATCCGTGCCTACGTGTTGGGCTCTACGTACCACCAGTTCCACATCATTTCTCTCAGCTTCAGCCACCATTTCTTCAACTTCCTCGACATTCTTTGGGTAATACTCGGTATCCACCCCAAACTCGATAAAGGTCTTTTCTACTTCATCCAATATCTTCTGATAATCATCTGGATCAATTAAGTGGAAAGTTCGCTCATGGCTAAGTTTTGGCGTGTAATGCAGTTTCCCGTCCGAGTACGTTCCCGCTCCTCCAAAGCCGGTCATTACTTCACTTTTCTTCCGGTCTTCTAACCTCGACCCCATATCAAACAAGGCGATTCTCTCTCCGGGAATCTTTTTCCTCAGAAGCTCCAGAGCAGCAAACATTCCAGCAGGCCCAGCACCCACAATCAAGTAATCATACTTTTTTAGTTTCACAAATAAATATAACAAATCTCTAGGAAATTACTCCACCACCCAAACACTCTCCATCTTCCCCATAAAACACCGCACTCTGTCCACTCGCGATTCCTCTAATTTCTTTGTCCAAGATTACCAGGAGTCCATCAGCCGTTTCCATCCCTCTTGCGCTAATTAGTTCTCCTCCATGACGAATACGCACAATTAAGTGATTCAAATTCCATTTATTTTTTGACATTTTGTTTATCTCTCTCACTTCAAATTGATCCCCTCCAGCCTCATTTTCTTCGGCAACAGTCAGTATATTTTTCTCAGCATCTTTAGCCACCACATAAAACACAGGTGTCACTCCATTTCCAGCAAACTTTCTCTGAGCATCTGGCGTTATCTCCCAACCACCTCTCTGACCTATGGTATAAAACCAAACCCCGTCATGTCTTCCAATTTCTTCTCCGTGAATATCCAGAACCTTACCAGAGTTTTCTTTCAGTCTTCTAGCCAAAAATTCTCTTGCCTCTATATTTCCCACAAAACAAATACCTTGAGAATCTTTTCTCTTAGCTACAGAAAAACCTGCCTCAAGTGCTTTCTCTCTCACCTCATTTTTGGAATAATCTCCCAATGGAAATAAACTATGTTCCAACTCTTTTTGTGTCAGTTTCCACAAGAAATATGTTTGATCTTTATGCTTATCTTTAGGAATCATTAGCTTCGAACCATTCAATTTTGCATAATGGCCGGTTGCAATATAGTCATATCCATTCTCCAATGCCCAGTTTAGGAACAATCCAAATTTAATCTCACTGTTACACATCACATCCGGATTTGGTGTTCTTCCAGCTTCATACTCATCATAAAAATACTTGATTACTCGGCTGTTGTATTCTTCCGAAAAATCCAAAACTTTAAAGGGAATTTCAAGTTCCAAGGCCGTTTTTAAGGCGAAAGTTCTATCCTCGTCAGCTCTGCAGCCGTTTTTCTTGATCCACTCTTCACGGGTCAATCCGTCCTTCTCAATCTCACTTTTGGGAGGCCAGCAATATAGGTGAACCGCACTGACTTGATAACCCTGTTCTTTCAAGAGCAAAGCGGCAACAGCCGAGTCCACTCCACCTGATATTCCTACAACTACCTTTTTCACAACCTATATTCTAGCATCGTAATTAAGCTACTGCGAATTACGAGCGAATATAAGAGGAAGCGCAGGAATAATATTTCAATAACAGAATTGTTATTGAAAAGGTGACGAGCAAGCTCTTATATTTTCTCACACTGAGATTAATTGTTCCAAAATTACCGCAATTCCTCTCTTGGGTAAATGTCTTATTATTTTTTCTTTATCAACTCTTTCTGTTGTCTCAGGGATTACTTCTCCAGCTCTCTCACACCCTCGAATCACTCTTTCCTTTAGAAGTCTTTTTGTTCCATGCTCATTTTGTCGCTCGATAGCTTCAGCTTCAGAGTCAGATTTTATAACCCAAAGCAATTTATCTGTTGCCGAGAGCAAAGCCTCAATTCTCCACACAGTATTTTGTTGCCAAGACTCTTCCACCTTTACATTTTTTGACAAAAACTCTTTTACAAATGTTGATACCGTTTCGTCATTTTGTTCATTTACAAACAAAGATGATGCCGTTTTCTTTTGCACTTCTCCACCTTTTGATTTGGTTAGTTCCACAACCGATTTTTGGATAAAAGTCATCAATCTATCTTTACCCAAAGCCTCCATCAATCCTTCCGATTGCTGACCAAAATACTCTGGCGGTTTCCAGTACAAAGGGTTTGTCTTTCCTTTAATTTTTTCCAAATCGACTTTGGAGTTTTCCAATAACTCTCTAAAATGAACTCTGTCTTGTTCCTCCAAAAATACTTGCTCACCATTTACAATTTTTCTTTCTGCTTTATCTCCCGCTTCCCAACACTGTTCCTTCTTATCTATCTTTGATTCTTTTTCGATATCAATTGTAAACGGGGCTGTTTCCATAACTCATTCTAACCTACTTTATTAATTTTATATTTTCCTTACATAAATAATATTCTGGCTTTTCTTTAAGACAAAACTCAAACTTTTCTTTGGCTGATTTTGTGTCCCCAATCCACAAATAGTACATTCCCCAGTTATTCATCAGTTCAGGATATTTCGGGTAAATCATCTCAGCTTTATCCAAATACTCTCTTCCCTTCACAAAATCCTTTTTTATTAAGTACATCGCTGCCGCATTATTCTGTGCCATCACACTGTCTTTTGCATAACTAGCATCATGAATAAATAGTTTCTCCTGCGACAACCAGTCCAAATTCCTCATCAGCGTCCTCACTGCAAAAAACGCGACTATTAATAAAGCGACGTAGCCTATTATTTTTTTTGCAGCATTAAGTCGTGTTAATATCAAAACCAATCCCAAACTCGACCAAAACCAAAGCCTCTCCCCAAAAATAGTACCAACTGGAAAAAGAAAATTACCTGTAATCAATATCGGTCCCCAAAAAAATGCTTGTCCCAAAATCCATGCCATATTTTTTCTAAGTTTAGTAAACAAACTACCAACAGAAATAAGCATTAGAGATATTCCCAAAATCACTCTCCAGTCAAACCAACTCGTTGCCAACTTTAATTGATTAAAGGAATAATCATACGAAAGATTAATAGGAATCAATATTTTTCCAACGCCAAAAGGGATCAATGAAAAGGCATTCATCACTCGCTGCGAAGTTGACACGAACTTCAAAGGATTTTCGATAACTGTGGCATTATTACCCATACCCTCTCCCCCAAGTACCACCATTCGTAATACCAAAAAACAAATCGTCACCAATACATAAAAAGAACTTACTCCAATTGTTATATCCTTCTTTTCTTTTCCAGATGCCAATAAATATATGAGTATCGGAAGACCTACAATGGCCGTTTCTTTCGAAAGCAAAGCTAATAAATACACTCCAGCACTTCCCTCCCACCTCTTTTTAAAAAGCATCAGAATCGCAATTAGCACAAATCCCAAAGACAACATTTCAGCCCTCCCCACAACATTATTTACCACCTCAGTGTGTATTGGTAATACGGTAAAAAAAATTGTTCCCAAAAATGCCATTTTCTCCGAAGATATCTTTTTCAATACTTCAAATACTAGCCAGCACACCCCCGCATAAAGCATCACATTTATAAGATGAAATCCCCAAGCACCATTTCCTGTAATTAAAGCATTAAGATAAAAACTAAAACTCGTCAAGGGTCGATATATCCCCGCATCTCCTCCATCCATATAATAATATGGTCGTACAAAAGCAGATATCAAAGCACTTGCCTTACCCATATCAGGATCTCCCGATATAACTTTCGTGTCATCCTGTACAAAACCACCAAAAACACTCACAAAATACAGGGCAAAAGCAACAATAAAAATAACCCATCCTCTCTTCATTCCTCAATTGTAAGGCAATACTATAAAACAAGTTTTTTCGTCAAATCCTCATTCCCGTTCCTGAAGTAAAGACCGCGCAAAGCGTAAGAAAGCCTGGTCCCTGATGTAATTCATCAGGGTTTCTCGCTGCGCGACAGGTTGCGTTTCGCGCTGGCGAAACGACATAAACCGTTTTACGTAAGGAATGGGTATGAAAGGATTGATGGAAAAATTATTTCTTAACAATTTTTTCTACTCGAAACTGACTCAAACCCTGTTTCTCATCTCTCTTGATTCGCTCAGCTTTCTCCCATTTACTCTCTTTTATCTGATCTTTCGTTGATTGAAACTGTCTAAAATTATCTTGCCCTTCAACAATATCTGTGTTTTTCTGTCTCATACCAAAATGGTAACATATTTTACTTAACCATCTCACCCGCTACATTTATTTCTGGATACGCTTTCTCAAACCATTTAAACTGTGCAGTTCTATTCACCTCAAAAATTCTCCAGCCCTGAAGATCTTCATCCCAAGCAACATCCAGTCCAGCATAATCAGCTTTCAACACTTCAGTCGCTTTTAGAGATAATGTTTCTAGTTCGTCCATCTGTTCTTTAGTAAAAACAGGTTTTATTGCAGCAGTCTCTGACTGCAGCTCTTCAGTCTGGAATTTATTCTTTTGTCTATGCTTCATCATTCCCAAAACCGCTCCATTCAAAACCAATACACGATACCATCTACGAACTTTGATCACAGGCTGAATTAATACATCTCCCACACTATATTTTTTTGACAATAGTTCCAACTTTTCAAGACTTTCTGCCAGCTTCACATTTTTCCCATGTGATCCAAAGCGCGCCTTAACCATTACAGGTACAAACGGATTATTCATTTGTTTCACAGAATCCAAATACCTTTTCCATCCACGTACCCCATTAAATGAAACAAAAGGAATTACCGACAGGCCTGCTTGAGCCAGAAGGACTCCTTGTTCCAGTTTTCCCATCAGAGGGTATAGTCTAAAGCTTTCACCATTGATTACTTTTGGTTTATTCTCTGACAATTTTTCTATGTACTCCAAAATAACAGTCTTCACTCCAAGCATCGACTCTCCTCCTCGTTTTGAAGCCGCCCTTGGAATCACCAAGTCATACTCTTCAAGCTTTTTTCCTGTCATTAGATCTATCACTGGTTTCCCATCAGGACTTACTCCGATACGTACATGTTCATAGTTCACTTTATCCACTTCATATCCCAAAGCAACAGCTTCCTCCGCCAATCTCATTGGTTCATACTCCCCTCTAAATCTGGTCAGTATTAAAACTTTTTTCATTATTTCCCAAACTTACTAATACAATGCTCCAATATTAGTCTTGGCGCATTTACCTTAGTTCTTTTTTCAAATACCTTAAACTGCGGTGCTTCATTTACTTCAATTAAATAAACTTCGCCAGTCTCATCACTAATCACCAAATCCGTACCGGCAATTTCTACACCCAGCACACGGGCAGCATCTTCTGCTACTTTGGCTACTTCTGCGGGGACCTCAACTAGTCCGACAGAGTTACCCTCGCTCTGATTCAAAACCAATTTTTCCACCTTTGGCATTCTCTTAAAACCACCAATGCATTTATACCCAACAGTCATCACACGGAAATCTCCATCGTTGGCAATATATTCCTGAATTAAGAAGCCTCTCAAATCAATTCCTTTCTTACCTTCAGCCTCAGCAATTTCCACTCTAGAGATTAATTTTTCTTCCAAATTTTTATAATCATCAATACTTTTTAGAAAAAATGTTCCCATTCCATGTCTACCACCTTTAGACATTTTTACAATCAAGGGAAACTCCCAATTCTTTAACTCACTCTGAAGATCAGACAAACTCTCCACAAAACTAGATTTTGGATACTTAATTCCAGCGTCCAAAAGCTGCCAACTCATTACCGACTTAAATCTTCTTAGAGGCCCCTCAGAAAGCAAATAATCATCAACAACCTTGATACTGTGTTTTCTAGCATAAAACTGCAAAAGCTTACTCCACTCTAGTTCATTCCCCACAGCTCTAAAATACCAACCATCAAAGTCTTTGAGATTGATCTCTCCCCACAAAATATCTGTTCCAGATAGTTTTAATTCTTTATATTTTATCCAAGAAAGTTCTAGTCCCAGTTTGGCAGCCTCCTCATTCAAACGAGCTCTGGTATCTTCAAAATCTACTCTATAAAAAACGGCTATTTTCATATTTATTTTTAATCGACTTCGTCGGAGATTGGATCAACCAAAAATCCTTTCAAATCTCTTCGGCCAATTATCATTTGATAATCAAGGTGTCCTCTGTTGGTTATCGAGGCCACAGTCTTTATTCTGACACCTTTCAAACGAAAGTTCACCCCTACAATTTGTCTCATCTGTACTCCAAGGGCAGATCTAAAACTTTTCTCCATAATAATATTTTTGGGGTTCAATAGATCCATTTCTTCAGCTAATTTTCGATCAATACTAGTACTATATGCTCCTGTATCCAGCTTCACTTTTACAGTTGCTCTTTTACCCTGATAAGCCTTAAGAGCCACTTGGTCAAAGACAGACACCACGGGTCTTTCTACAGTATCAAACTTCACTCGACTGGCAAACTCAGAAGCAAACAAAGCCCTTCCTATTTTTACGCCTTTTTCTGGAGAATCAATTTTCAACCCTTCTACTCTCTCCAGTCTCTTTCGAAGACCTGCCATATTAGCAAGTTGAATCGAAAGGCCGGGCTGATCATTAAGCTCCAGCACCACAGGTCCTTTGTCCTTATCTATAAGCATATCAACAGACAAATACTTGAGTTTACTCACAATCTGCGTCTTAACTGCCATAAGCAAAAGCTTATTCCAATGAGGAATAAATATCCCGTTCACTTTTTTGACACTATCAGGGAAACGCTTAATTAGTTCATTTTTGTAAACACCGTAAGTTGTAATTCCTGTAGCAATATCAATTCCCAACCCGATAGCACCCATGTGCAAGTTAGCTTTTCCTTCAGACTCCTCTGTGGGTAAGCGAAGCATGGCCATCACCGGTACTTTGTTGTACACAATTATGCGCACATCAGGAGTTCCTCCAGCGGACAATTTCTTAAACTTTGGATGAATATATATTCTCTCTTCAATCATCACCTTATCAGGCAAATTATTATGAGAAAATCTTCCTTCGATAATATCCATTGCGTGAACTTTAATTTGTTCAAGGCTTATTGATTTTCCGGTAGGCAAGAAAAATTTATCTGCTTCTTTTACTGATTTTCTTAATATTAAAATTCCTTGGCCACCGAATCCTTTCACAGGTTTGATTACGATTCCTCCACTCAATTTATTCCACTCAAAATTATCGAGTCCTTTTCGAGTTCCAATTTTCCCCAACAACTTAGGATGCGGTACATGAGCCTCAGTCAGCATCTTCTTCGTTATCAGTTTGTCATCAGCTCTTCTTCTAGCTCTTTTGTGATTCTGTTTGGTGTACGAAAAAAATCTGTCGTTAAGCCCCAAAATATCGTTAAAATTCCATTCTCCTATCATTTTCTAAATACTATTTTTCTAAATCTCCAAATCTCAGACAATCTCAAACCTTTATATTTTCCGATAAGAAGGTCGACGATCAAAATCACGATTACAGAAATCTCAGGATGAAGTAGTACTTGAGACTGAATCCAAGGAGTACTCATCAGTTTGTAAGCCACCAAAGCCAGTATTACAGTTTCGATAGTCATCCACATTGAGGTGGACAAACTTCTAGTAATCTGAGCCTCCACAAAAGTTTCAGCCAAAAGCACAAATAGCATAATGGGGAAAATTCCAACACTCATAAGTCTCTCAAGTCCAATCATTGGTGATACAAGAAGCAGCACCAACACAGCCATTGAGATAATCCAGATTAATATGGCAAGCTTTGACAAATATGGAATTTTTACTTTTTTAATAAGAGTTCTCGCAAAAGTGGCTACACCCAGGATAAAAATCATCAAAACCATACCCACAAGACTTCCAGTAGAAAGAAAAGCCACAGAAAGTAAAGCCGGCGTAATTATGCCAAATCCAGAAATTCCTAACACCTGACGCGAAAAAGCCACCAAAGCAGCCACCAAAGGAAACAAAAATAAAAGAACCAAAGTATTAGGTGAAACTCCTTCAGACACAGCTTTGCGCATAGCAATTTTCAAAACATCTCCACCCCACCAACCAGTAAGTTTTTGTTCACTCATTAGTTTTGTTAGTCTATCCCCTTCTTGTGTAGGTACAGTTAAATCAATTTCTTTAACAGGGGTTACCTCAGCTGCCACAGTTGCCACCTCAGTTGGCTCGATTCTTGGAGTAATTTTTTCGGTCACGGCGAGGGTTTTTGGTGTCAAAAATACACCCCAAATAAATAGCAAAATAGCAAGTCCCATCAATACTTTTTTCATAATGTATATTTTAGCTCATAATACACCGCAAAGATAGTCAATACGTCAGATTGACAACCCCTCAATAATTGACTACTATTACATTAGTATATGAACTCAGGCAAAATTTCTCCTATTCTCTTTGTGGTTTTAGGTGTGGCTTTAGGTTTATTTGGGTTTTTCATCATTCTCGCCAATCCTTTTGGTTGGAAACTTCCTTTTCCATCTCTCATCAAAGTCGACAAAAGAGACCCTTCTCTTCCAAAAGGCACAGTCGCAGCTCCAACTCCCTACCTTATTCTCCCTACAGGCAAACAAACTTACAACGCTCGCGTGGCAGATAGTAAAAAGTCCTCAGTCACCTCAATCACTTTTGATCCACTCGACCCCAAAATAAACACTAATCAAACAATTACTGTCACAGCTATTAGTTCCGAAGCCATAAACTCTCTTATTGTTACCGTAAATACAGACAATCTCTCCGTTCCTCACAAGATGAATCTCGTATCCGGAGACAACCTCAAAGGTGAATGGTCCACAATTTTCAAAGTCACGGATTCCTATGAAAAAACTTACAACGTCTCGTTTGAAATTATTACTCAGTTGGGAAATAAAACTACCCAACCTATGCCCTTAAGATAATATGAAAAAATTATTTTCGCTTATCTCTCTGATTGTCCTCTTCCTTTCGTATTTATTTTTATCTCAGACTTCGGCAAAAGCTGTTACAGGCGTTCCAGACGGTTGTTATACAAATTCGACTTGTGGCACCACAGGTCCTGGAGGTTGCCGAAACACTCCTCCAACCTGTAACTCAGGCGAGTTCTCTTGTAGCGGCGGCGCCTTTTGTTGTGATAACTGTGATTACTCTTGCGGTTGTACAACATGTACACCCACTTGTACAGGTAATTACACTACTACAAAAACCGGTTGTGGCACAACCACAGCTTCTTGTAGCACAAGTCCAACTGGAGGTGGAACCTGTAGTGGTTGCGGAGATATTACTAGAACCTGTTATCTCGTAACTAGAGCTGTAACATACTCCGCTGGAGCTGGAGGTACACTCTCAGGTACTGCTTCTCAATCGGTCTGTCACGGTAGCAACACCACATCTGTTACAGCAGTCCCAAACTCCGGATATCAATTTGTAAACTGGAGCGACAGTTCCACCAGCAACCCTCGAACTGATACTAATGTCACCGCTGCAATCTCAGTTACTGCCAACTTTGAACTTATACCCACAGGCACTCCAACCCCAACCGAAGAACCTACCCCAACTGAAGAACCTACCCCAACTGAAGAACCTACCCCAACCGCCACTCCTACAGGAATAACCATGATTGGAGGAGACAGTCAATTTTGTGATTTTTCCGGAGACGGAGTACCAGGCAAACCAACTGGAGACGTCATTATTGATTATGCCTGTGCCGTTTATGAAGATGTAAACGGTGTTTCGGAAGGAGATTTAATTGTAGACGGCGGAGCAGTCACTCTTCACAAAAGTCTAGGGTACTCACCATCTGGTCAAATCGATGTCCTCAACTCAGGAGTTTTATATGTAAACACTGGTGGTGTTATCACTCAAGGTATAATTTGCGTCAAAGATGCTGACAGCGATAAATATGCTGACACGGTAACAATTACAACAGACCCATACGGAGTTGCGTTAACCACCTCAATTACCCAAATAGAACAAAGCATTTTTACAACTCCAGGTTGTCCGACAGGTTACACTAGCCGAGCCGAAATAGTTAGTTTAGCGATAGCAGACACCGATTTCACCTCAACAGATATTGCCAAAACTGCCACATCAGATCGCGAGCTTCTAACTCTCGGCTTCACTATAGGTGGAGTTGATTACGCTCAAGCTGCAGTTGGTGACATTCAAATCATCGACAAAAATCTTCTTATTTGTACTGGTGGCGTTTGTCCAGAAAACAACTTTGCCACCCTCACTCCAACTACAGGCAACATTTACACTGCAGGTAGTGTAGGAATAGGAGTAACAAATCCGACAGCAAAATTACAATCACTTTCCACAACTGAGCAATTACGACTAAGCTACGATGGCTCAAATTACAATACTTTTACCACTAGTTCTATTGGGCAGTTAACTATTACTACTGTTGGCACAAATCCAAATATTATTTTATTACCCGGAGGTACCGGTAAGATCGGTATCGGCAAAACCAATCCTGCTGTAGCTCTAGATGTAGTTGGAGATTTTAATGTCAGCGGCAAAGCTAATATTTGCGAACTCAAGACATACACCGCCGGAAGCGGTACAGTTACCTGTACAGCCGGTTACTACACATGGGCTGGTGTTGCTTCTGCCACAGGTGGCCAAATGCTCTGTTGTAAGGTCAGTAATCCGATATAATGGGGACCATTACAAGCAACTAATTCTTTTATGCTCATCGAAGACTCAGAAAATCAGGTATTAATTACTGTCAATCCCAAGTTGTATCCCTTAGAGGCCATTTACCTTGCTTCTTCAATATTTCTAAATAGAGCTTTCGTCTTTCTAGACGAAAACGAAGAAGGTGAAATAATAATTAGTCTTAAGGCAAGAGAAAAAATGGACAAAAGACAACTGTCCAATCTTGGAGGCGAGTTCCACAATGAACTTTTAAACTCTGCCCTTCGAAATGAAATTTCCAAAAACAATCAAAAACTTAGAGAATATATTGTAGGTCGCGCCCTAATTGGTGCCTTAGTTGAAGAAGATGAGCTAGATGCTGAAAACTGTGAAGAGTGTGCCGCAGAAAAGACTGAAGAGGTTATTGAAGAATGGGATGGAGATAGTATGGGCATCGCCCTATCATGGGAAGAACAAACCAAAAACATTGCCAAAAAGGCCAAAAAATGATCATCAGTTTCAACAAAAACCTTTACCCCCTAAAAGCTATCAAAAGCTCAATTGAAGCTTATAAAGGCTTGGCAACATTCAAACTCTCCAAAGAAAAAGGCTACTACATTACCAAAGTATCCAAGATTGACAAAGATGTAAAGAGCGTCTTAAAAGACGAGTTTTGCAACTACATTATTTCCGAGATTAAACAATAATATGAATACCGAAAAAGTTGCTTTTACTCGCTACAAAAAACTCAAAGACAAATATCTCGTAACGAACGACATAGGTCGTCACACTTTCCTTAAACCCAAAGATTTCGACAAATTTATTGAAGGCAATCTCGACACAAAAGACAAAACATATCAAGAATTACAAGAAAAATACTTCATCAAAGATGATTTGAATACTTCAGAGATGATAGATATCTATCGTCAAAGAAACTCATACATCTTTCACGGTACTTCTCTCCACATCATTGTTGTCACTCTCCGCTGCAACTACAACTGTATTTACTGTCAAGCAAGCTCCAGAAGTATCAAAGCCAAAGGTTTTGACATGGACGAGAAAACTGCTAAAGCAGTCGTCAAAAGAATCTTCGAGTCCCCTAATAAAGATATTACTATCGAGTTCCAAGGAGGTGAGCCTTTAGCCAACTGGCCCATTGTTCAGTACATAGTCGAGGAAGCTGAGAGAAGAAATAAAAAAGCAAAAAAATCATTGATGTTTAGTCTTGTAACCAACCTAAGTCTCATGGATGAGGAAAAAAACGACTACATCGTAAAGCATATGATCTCAGTCTGCACTTCATTAGATGGACCCAGAAAGCTTCACAATATCAATCGCCCATTCGTCAAGCAAGACAGCTACAAGGCAACCACTTCTTGGATTAAAAAATTCAGGCAGAGAGAAGAAAAAAATCCATCCTTATACAAAATTAGTGCTTTAGTTACTCTTTCTCAATATTCCTACAAATACTCAACAGAAATTGTTGACGAATATCTTAAGCAAGGCTTTCAAGGAATCCATTTACGTCCATTAAGTCTTCTTGGCTTCTCAGAAAAATACAACAATAACATCGAAAAATCAGCCAAAGAATTTTTAGATTTCTGGAAAGAATCCATCGACTACATCATAGATCTCAACAAAAAAGGTAAGATTTTCTTTGAAAGAGGAGCTGCACTTATGCTCCAAAAAATAATGACAGACGATGATCCAAACTTCTTAGATCTAAGATCTCCCTGTGGAGCTGGTATAGGCCAACTTCTCTACAATCACGATGGGAAAGTATATACCTGTGACGAGGGAAGAATGTTAGGAGATGATACTTTTGTTCTCGGAAATGCAGTAGAAAACAGCTACAAGGAACTCATCTCTCATCCAAATTTAAGAGCCGTTTGTCAGGCATCGATTCTCGACAACTCTCCATGTGACCTATGTGCTTACAAGCCCTTCTGCGGATCATGTCCAGTTGTAAATTACTCTCTTTATGGAGACTTATTTGCCCCTAATATTAATAACTATCGTTGTCTAATAAACATGGGAATGCTTGATTATCTATTCGAAAAGCTACAAGACAAGAAAAATAAGGATATATTTAAAGTATGGTTAGGGATTAAAGAATCTATATAAATATATGAACAAAATACCCACAATCAAAAAAGATTTAAAATCATTTCTTACTAGTGAAGAAGGAAAAATCACCAAAAAAGGTGCTCTTAAACTAGGCATGGTCCTCACCATGCTCAGTGCCACCTTAGGCAACACAGAGGCTGCCAGAGCTGCTCACACCAGTGCCTTTAGTAATGTGTCGGGTAGAGGTCAACATGCTTCTAGTGCAGCCACTCCCCCATCCACAGGTGTCCACACAAGCGCCTTCTCTAATGTTACTGGCCAGGGTCAGCACACATCTCATTCATCTCACAGCTCTCACTCATCTCACAGTTCACATTCCTCTCATGGTTCTCACAGCTCTCATGGCTCTCATGGTTCTCACAGCTCTCATGGCTCTCATGGATCTCACGGTTCACACAGTTCCCATGGTTCCCACACCTCTCATGCTTCACACGGTTCTCACAGCTCCCACAGTTCTCATGGATCTCATAGTTCACACACCTCTCATGGTTCGCACACATCTCACGGTTCCCACACCTCTCATGGTTCACACACATCTCATGGTTCCCACTCTTCTTGTTGCCCGTTTATTGTTCTTTGGAACGGAAAGAAATTTATCGTCGAAAATAATATCTTGCCCGAATCTGAAGAATTGCTTCGAAGTGATCTCGTAGTTAATGATACATATAAACTGGAAAACGATCCTCAACCAGAAAATGGAAAATACAAAATTAGAATTTTGGAATTTGAACAAGAACACTCATTCTTCTCTGATTTTAATCTAATAAAAATTACTCATCCCAAAACGATAAACATCAGTTTTTTGAATGACAAAATAATCGCCCACAACACCCCCATTCTTCCATCATCCATAATGAACAAAAAGGGTGAAGATTTATCTGAAAAAATATCTAGCAAAAACGGAGAAGTATTTTTCGACGGTAAAAAAGGAGATGTTGTAAATATCAAGTTCGACAACTTGCCAAACTGGAAGAACTATCATCTTATTTTCAAAGCTGGTCTCAGAGCAAACTACCCTCGTATTGAAGAAGCTTCAGAAAAAATTGCAGAACTATCTCCTACCGACAAGCACTTGACAAAATCAGTCGCCAAAATTGCCACGACTATAGCTGGTACTTATGCCATTAGTGAAGTCATTAATCCAAATGCCATTAATGCAAAATTTACCAGTATCTATACATACGTCAACAACAAGAAAAAACCTTTGTTGATTATTCATCCTCGCGAAAAACTATCGTTTGGCTTAGCTAATCTCACTGAATATATTGAGGAAGGTAATAATTCTATTTCTGTAAGAATGCGTTGGACAGCATCTCATCATCTAAGCTTTGTTGGTATTACTGAAGTTACTCAAATTGACAATCTTGACGTAAAAAGAAAAACAATTACTCCTTCAAAAATCAGTCACTCAGAAAACAAAGACGTCAGCCTCAAGTTTATGAAAAAAACGGAAGTAGAAATCACCCCTGGCCAGTTTGTTGAACTAGAGTTTCCTGCAGAAGAAGAAAAAAACAAACCAAACCAAAAAACTTCATATCTTTTAGAGTCAAAAGGGTATTACATGCCATACAGGTAAATCGTCCTTTTTCATGAAACTAAAATGGTCTCAATATATTTTGGTTGTTAACTCTGCTGATGAGAAAAGGGTCATCCTTCAAAACACTCTTGACGGCCACACCATCGCTATCAAGAATGAAATAAAGGATATTTTAGACTCAGTCATCAGCAAAAACATCAAGGACGACTTTGTTCCCCCATACATACAGGATCATTTAAAAAATCTTGTCAAAACTGGAATGCTCGTCCCCACAACACTCAACGAAAGAGAAAAATACAATAAATTTATCTCAAATGCTCAAATTATTGCAGACAGAAAATTTTCTCTTGTATTAGTTACTACCACAAGTTGTCAGTTTAACTGCCCTTACTGTTTCGAACAAGGCATAAAACGCCAAGAGCAGATGGACAATAAGACAGCCGACAAAATTATTGAATGGTGTCGTAACTATCTTGATAAACATCCAGAATGTAATCAATGGAACATTCATCTTATTGGAGGAGAACCGCTATTAAACAAAGGGGTTATTAAATACATCTTACCAACCCTAAATCACATCGCCAAAGAAAAAAAAATTCCTCTCGCCATCGAACTGACTACTAATGGTCCGCTTTTAGATCTAGAAACTCTTACTTTTTTACATAAAAATAATTTAGACACAGTCAACATATCAGTCGATGGACCAAAAGAAGTTCACGACAAAAGAAGAACAGACAAATCAAACCAAGGTTCTTTTGATAAAATTTTTCAAAACATCAATGAGGGTTTCAAGCACAATCTATTAAAAAAACTATATTTATCAATAACTTGCGACAAACAAAACATAGACTCTCTTCCTGCACTGTTCGATTACTTGGTTCAAAAAAAACTTCAAAACAAAGTCAATTTAGGTTTCAACATGATATATGTCAGTACTTCTGAAGGACTAGGTAAAAAAGTTACTAATTCTCATTATCAAAAATTTGATTTATCAGAAAATCAAAAAGCAGAAAAATATTTATGGCTCTGCCGAGAAGCAAAAAAAAGAGGATTTTTAATCCCAAAGATATGGCAAATAGGTCCAGTTTGCCAAGCCCAAAGCAAAAATTCTGTTGTAATCCAACCAAATGGCTCTCTACTCAAATGCCCCCGTGGAATTGGTCACCCCGAATTTACTTTTGGAAATATTGTATCAACGGAAAATCTATCCGACTCAAATTTTGATACTCCAGTAATTCTCGATACTTGTTTTTCAAAAAATTGCTCATTGATCCCTATTTGCAATGGTGGATGTAGACTACAAGGTTATTTTTCAAATAAAAATTTCTCTGAATCTTTCTGTCGAAAAACGTTTATGGAAAAAGTAAACAAGGGTTTATTACAATTAAACTTTGATTGAGTTAAAATAACCCATACATGACACGTCTAGATCTCAAAGTGGGTTTTCAGTGCAACAATCGTTGTGTGTTTTGTGTTCAAGGAGACAAGCGTTTCACCTGTAAAAACAAAACAAACAAAGAAGTAATCTCTATCCTCGATAAGATGAAAGAAGATCACGATGAAGTAGTCTTTACTGGTGGCGAGCCAACCGTTAGAAAAGAATTACTATCTTGGGTTAATTACGCAAAAAAAATTGGGTACAAAAACATTCAAATTCAAACCAATGGTCGCATGTTTTCATACATTGATTTTTGTCGAGCGCTAATCAAAGCTGGTGTCACTGAATTCAGCCCAGCACTTCACGGATCAACAGCCAAAGTACATGACACTCTTACACAAGCTCCGGGCAGTTTCGAACAAACGACTCAAGGAATAAAAAATCTAAAAAAACTAGGTCAACGAGTCATTACAAACAGTGTGATAACCAAAGGAAACTACAAAGACCTCCCCCGACTGGCTCAGTTATTTGTTGATCTAAAAGTCGATCAATTTCAGTTCGCATTTATTCACATTAATGAAATTATCGCCAACGATTCAAAATTAACCAAATCGATTGTTCCACGCTATAAAGATGTAATTCCTTATGTAAAGAAGGGTATTGATATTGGTGCCAAAGCTGGGATAACAGTAATGGTTGAGGCGACCCCCTACTGTTTTATGAAAGGCTATGAAAAATATGTTTCTGAACAGTACATCCCTGCAGCAAGTGTCTTCGACGATGAGGCTATTACCATGGATTATGGTGCTTACAGAAAAAACGAAGGCAAATCAAAAGGTCCTCAATGTACTCAATGTATAAAAAATAATATTTGCGAAGGCCCATGGAAAGAATATCCTCAAATCTTTGGATGGTCAGAATTTATTCCTCTTAAAAAATGAGGAAAAAAAATTATTCCGGACAAGTATTGCTCATAATGACAGGTTTTGTCTGCAACAACAACTGTCTTATGTGTAGTGTCAAACCAAAAAGCTCAACAAATATTCCAAGAAATACTTTAGAAATAATTTCCGACATCGAAGAAGGAATCAAACAGAAATATAATCGAATTGAATTTACTGGAGGTGAACCAACAGTCAGAAAAGATCTTTTGGAACTTGTTACCAAAGCTCATGATGTTGGTTTCGGCGAAATTGCTATGAGTACAAACTGCCGAACACTAAGTCATATGGAATTTCTAAAATCACTTTATAAACAAGGTCTCAACAGAGTTACTACTACTGTATACGGATTCAGTCCCGAAACACACGACGTTATTACCAGAGCCTCAGGAAGTTTTCTACAAACAATTCAAGGAATAAAAAATCTTTTAAGTTTGGGTATTACTACCTCTGTAAACACAGTTGTATTTAATCAAACAGTCGACAATCTAAAGGAAACAGGAAATTATTTAGCTTCAATAGGTGTCAAACACTGGACACTTCTAGACCTCATTCCAGATGGTTATGTTACAGATCAATATGACAAACTGTCTATTAACCCCGACAGGTTAAAGACGATGTTTATAGAACTAGAACCTGTATTCGCAAAATTTAATACGGTCAGTATTATGGATTTTCCATATTGTTTGTTTCCCCCAAAAATGATGTCAAACAAGAAAATCGTCATTTTTAACGCCGAGGGAAGAAGTAAAATGATCAAACTTGTAGGCTACACTCCCAAAAGATATCACGAAAAAAGTAACGTATACTTCGATGTCCACAAGATAAGGAGCAAAAAATGTAGAGAGTGCGCTTATTACGACGGTTGTGGTGGGTCATGGATCTCTTACTTCAAACGCTACAATGACTCATTTATAAAACCGTTTCCGGAAAAAATCAAAAGTGAATAGAACTATTAGTCCATATCTATACGCTGGTTTTCACTGCAACAATAACTGCATTTTTTGTAGTGAATCAGATGAATATTTGTTAAATCTAAAAAACAAACCGCTAACTGAGTTAAAAAAAGATTTAAGGGAAATAAGAAAAAATTATGATTTTGTCAATATCATGGGAAGAGAACCATCAATAAGGCCAGATATTTTAAAGATAATAAAATACGCAAAAAGTCTAAAGTTTAGACAACTTGGAATTACTTCCAATGGACGAATGTTTTCAATCCCCTCGTTTACAAAATCTATTCTTGACGAAGGGATTAATCAAGTTGGTATATCACTAGCCGGCTCTACAGCAGCAATTCATGACAAACAAACGCAGGTTCAGGGTAGTTTTAATCAAACAATCAATGGCATAAAAAATATTCTCAAACTCAAAAATAAAGATACTAGTTTATTGGTAAATTTACCAATGGATAAATTAAATTACTTAGACTTAAAAGCACAACTGGAACTTCTGACAACTCTAGGAATAAAGGAAATTAATATATTAAACATTTCCCCACTAAGTCTGCGATCCCGCTCTAAAAAAATAATCGTTCCCATGACTACCCTAGCAAAGCATGTTTATGACATATTAATTAAAGAAAACTACCTTAATCGAAAAGACCTTAAAATATTGTTAATAGAATTTCCTCCGTGTAGTCTACCCAATGAGGCAAGAAAATATTTCTTCCCTTGTTTAGAAAAAAACAATAATAAAATACGCATTCCACTTTGTCAGGACTGTCCATTTTCAAAAAATTGTGACGGAATTCTCGACTCTTATATTTCACTCTTTGGGGACTCTGAGTTTAGACTGGATTAATATGAATCAAACTCAAAAAAACACTCTCAAAAAAAATTATCCGACGCTCAAAAAACTTGCTGATTTTTCCGGAAACTCGATTGAAGAACTTATTATGGTTTTCATGGATTACAAACCAGCGTCAGCAGAGCCAATCTATTTCAATAAAGAACTGAAAATAAATCTGCCGAGAATCCAAAGATTGGCAAACAAACTTGGCATATATTTTTCAACATCCACTCACAAATATATCATCAATAGTCCTCAGGGAATATTTACCGAAATTCCTCTAAACGATACTCGATTGGGAAAAATTATTCTCTCATTTTCTAAATCCGCCGATAAAGCATATAAAGGAGCTTTTTATTATCATAAAAAAATGCTTGACTCATCTTTCGGCTATAAGTTCGGTGAGTTAATGGGTTATCCAGAGTGTTGTTTAAAATTTGGAGATTATTTAGCGAACAATAACTCAGATCCAAACAATTTTGGCTTTAAAAACCCAGCTATAGAATCATTAAAAAGATCAAAGCATTTTGACTGGCATTTAAACGTGTTTACAACTTCCCTAATTCCTCATTTTCCTTGCAGCCTAACTTGCAAAAAAAGCATTGAGTATGTAAAAAAAGTTCTCGAGTGTCTAGACTGTATCGACGAACTCGATACTGATATAAAAAAGGACCACCTTACTCAACCAGCGTCCCTATACTGGACTTGTGCGGATAGAATTCTTTTGTATGGGAAATTTCAATCACACTCACTTGGATACGGTGAAATTTGCTATTCTAAGCTAGAATCAAAAGTGGCTTCAAGCACATTTTATCAAATAGTAGATGAAAATAATCTAGAATTGTGGAATAAAATATATAAACATCTTGAGCAAGGAAACAAGCTAGTTGTCACAAAGAACTACTGTAGAATATACAAAGATAATGCCCTTCTATTCCAGTTAAAAAAAGAGGACCAATACACTCCGGTCTTAATTAAACCAGACATTTTACCTAAATAATGAATAAACAAAATAAAGAATCTCCATTTGGCGAAAATCACGTCTTTATCCAAGTAAACAATTCTTGTAATCAAAAGTGTGTGTTCTGCAATAGACCTCCAGGAGTCGGAGCTGGCCAAAATAATGATATCGAAGACATCAAAAAAAGTATCAAGGAGTTTTCAAAAAATAAAGATAATAGCACAATCGTGTTCACTGGTGGTGAAACACTTCTATATCCAAAACTTGCCGAGGTAATTAAGTACGCCAAAAAATTTAATTTCATAACTGAAGTGCAAACAAATGGTACCCTACTTCACACTCAAATAGACAAATTGAAAAAAGCAGGTCTAGATAAAATTGATTTTGCTTTTCATAGTCACAAAAAGAATGTTAGCAATAAACTTCGGGGGACAAATTTCGGATTTGAAAAAATAAACGAAAATATATTATTAGCAAAAAAATTTGGTTTTGAGATTCATATTATCCATGTGGTCAACTCAGCAAATTTCAAAGATTTACCAGATTTTGTCGATTATCTTAATACTCAAGAATTAAACGATGCAAGGATTAATTTCAGTCTAGTAGTACCAGAATGCTGGGCTTGGGAAAACAAATGGATCATTCCACGGTACATAAAACTAAAGCCATTTTTAATAAAAGCAATGAAAAAATGCGATAAATACAATATCCAGTTCGATGTCTCAGAGATAGTTCCTCTTTGTATTGTATCCGGCTACGAAGAACATGCCATCTCAACAATGTTCAAAATTTCAGAAATAAAAATAATCGATGACTATCTTACCGGATTAAGGAACTTAGATTTTGGTAACCCAACTGACGAACAAGCCTCTAAGGCTCCTCAATGCCAAGATTGCAAACTAAACAATATTTGTGCCGGCTTTTATCCTAGAATTAAAGAGCTATACGGCGTCACCGATTTTATTCCATTTACTGGTGATCCAACTCCAATATTTAAAAAATTGTTTCAAAACAACTCAAACCCCAAATAATAATAGAATCTGAATTGTACATGAATACAAAAATTAATACACCAGAATCTTCTCCAAATAACACAATCGCTTTTCTGCAAGTAATTGATTCTTGTAATCAAAAATGTGTATTCTGCAATCGTCCTCCAATCGAAGCCATAAATCAAAAAGTTAATACTGAAGATATCATAAAGAACATCGAGAACTTTCAAAAAAACAAAGATATTAGTACTATCGTTTTCACTGGTGGTGAAACACTACTATATCCAAAATTGCCTGAGGCAATTAAATATGCCAAAAAATTGAATTTCAAAACAGGAATCCAGACAAACGGCTCTTTACTTCATACTCAAATTAAAGAATTAAAGGCAGCTGGATTAGAAATAATAAATTTTGCTTTACATAGTCATAAAAAACATATTAGTTGCAAAATACGAGGTACAAATTTAGGATTCGAGAAAATAAATGAAAACCTGCTGTTGGCGAGTAAAATGGGGTTTGATATTCACATTATTCATGTAATTAACTCCCAAAACTATCACGATTTACCAGAATTTATTGATTATCTTCATAATTTAAACTTAAACAAATTTTGGCTTAATTTTAGTCTTATAGTCCCCGAAGGTTGGGCTTGGGATAATAAATGGATTATCCCAAGATATAAAAAAATAAAACCGTTTCTAATAAAAGCAATGAGTAAATGTGATGAGTATCACTTCGACTTTGATATATCAGAAATAGTACCTCTTTGTATTGTAGAAGGCTTTGAAGAACACGCTATTTCAACACTATTCAAAATCAGAGATATAAAAATTATAGATGAATATATGAGTGGCAACAGAACCTTAGATTTTATAAGCCCAAGTGATGATTGTTCATCAAAAGCTCCTCAATGCCAAGAGTGTAAACTAAACGATATCTGTGCTGGCTTTTATCCAAGGATAAAAGAGCTTTACGGTGTCACCGATTTTATTCCCTTTACTGGTGATCCAACTCCAATATTAAAAAAAATATGCCACAAATGAAAAACATAAACGAGCTTTATAAAGATAAGTTAATTGAATCTTACTCTCACAAGGAAGAGAGAGGGCCATCAATGTTATATGTAAGTATCGACGAAAAGTGCAATGAAAACTGCGTGTTTTGCGTTGTTAAGGGAACAAACGTTGGCACATACGGATCAATGAGCAAAGAGGAGATAAAAACAACTATTAAAAATTTTATAAAAAATAAGGGAACAGACATTGTATTTACTGGAGGTGAACCAACCCTTCGAAAAGACCTTCCAGAAATTATTGAATATGCTGAAAGTTTTAAATCACTTACTGCAATATCAATCATCACTAATGGAACCATTATAGAAAATGATGAATATTTAAAGAGAATATTAATTGCTGACAAAAGAAGATTAGTATCCTTTTCTATTTCCCTTCACTCACACAAAGAAGATATTTCAGAAAAACTTACTGGTGTAAGGGGAACATTCAAAAAAACAATCGCTGGAATTGAAAACGCTCTAAAATATAATTTTACAATCACTATCTACCAAGTAATTACATCAACTAATTACAAGCACCTTTTCGAGTTTGCAAAATTTCTAAATCAAAACTATCCAAAAATAAAATCAATTACTTTTGCCTATCCTTTTCCACAAGGCAATGCTATAAACAATGACTGGATATACGTTAAGTTTAGTTTACTAAAGCCATATCTAATTAAAACCCTAAAATTTTTAGAAAAAGAAAATTATTCAATAATTATTGCTTCATGTGGCCAGTTTCCTCTTTGTGTTATCACAGGTTTTGAAGAAACAGTAATTAAATCTCTATATTGGGGAGAACAAAATATTTCTGGAGTGGTTGGAGAAAAGTCATTTCATGAATATGAGATGATGTCTCCAGAATGGGTAGACAACTTTAAAAATAAAAGTCAAAAGTGCGAAAAATGTATTTTAGATAAATACTGTCAAGGATTTTTCGAAAAATACATTAGCCTTTTCAAATTCAACGGAATAAAAACTATTACAAAAGACAATTTCAAAGGTAATACTGTAACTTCTCCATTGTGTTCAGAAAATGATTTTCTAGATATTGTTTCCTCAATAAACACTCGAAAAATTAATTTAATATTGATTGATAAATATAAAACCACAATTCTTAACAAACTATTTAGTTATTTGAGATCAAACGAAATATACGCCGTAATAATCAGTAATAATGTAGTCATATATCCCAAATAGCATTTATTACACTAAAAAATCATTGAATTTTAAAAATTATAAACTTATTCCTCTTCTTATAAAACCAACTATATTACCAAGTGGAACAAATTAACAAAACAGTTATTATTGCCGGATATATATGCAACAACCGTTGTACTTTTTGCATTAACTACGACAAGAGAGAACTTGGCTATCCTTCATATTCTGAGTTAAAAAAACAAATTGCCTCTGCCCGTAAAAGAGGAAGTACTTACCTTGAAATAATTGGCGGCGAACCAACAATAAGACCGGACATTATAAATTTAATAAGATTTGCAAAAAAATTAAACTTCCAAACAATCATGATTGCTACCAACGGAAGAATGCTAGCTTATGAGGATTTTGCTAAAAAAATCCTGAAGGCAGGATTAAATAGTATCGCTTTTTCCATTCATGGGCATACGGCAGACCTCCACGACTCTCTTACCCAAGCACCAGGTAGTTTCGCCCAGCTCAACAAAGGAGTTGAAAACGTTCAAAAAATAGTCAAGAAGTTAAATTTAAACGTTCTCATTGGCTCAAATACAACAATCGTAAAACAAAACTATAAACATCTCCCCAAAATAGGTGAGCACATCGTAAAGCTAGGACTTTTCAACGCCGAATTCATTTTTGTAGACCCTACATACGGGGGTGCTTTTGACGACTTCGATAAATTAGTTCCAAAAATATCAGATGCAGCGCCCTACATTCACAAATGTTTAGATCTAGGAAAAAAATACAACGCACTACACTGGGATGTCCGTTATGTCCCCCTTTGTTATTTTCAAGACTATCTAGATCAAATAAGTGAGCTAAAAGAAGTAGCCACTTTTCATACTGAACATGTTGCCCCAGATTTTTACAATCCTCATTCAGAGAAAGGAAGACAGCTAGTTGGTCGAGGAAAAACAATTAAATGCAAAGGGTGTCGACTTTTTGACCAATGTGAAGGAATCTGGAAAGAATACCTCAAGCGTATAGGTGACAGTGAACTAAAAAGAGTCGTTTAATTAATATCTTTTATCTCAGATTATTTATATCCAACATTATTGATTGATTAGGTAAATTAAGTTCAATAATTAGTCTATAATACTCAATATGACAAACGAAAAAGAATACATTGTTGTGTACCAGAGCCAAGAACATATGGAAGTATTAGGTTATATTAAAGCGTCATCAATTGAAAAGGCTATCAAATTAGCTCAAACAAAACTACTTCCAGAAGCAAAATACTACGATGTCACCGAAGCTGAGATTAGTGAAATTTCTGCTCCTAATAATATTACTTTCACTTTAGCTTAATACCAAACCATGCCCGATATTGCGATTTGGAGCCGATGCAACAATCATTGCTTAATGTGTTCTAATCCTGCAATTTTTCAACAAGAATCTACTCATCCTTATTCGCTTGAGAGTTTAATAAATCGTTGGTCAGAAAGAGAGATTTCTCTTGAAGAACCCATAAATCTCACTGGTGGAGAACCGACTATTCATCCAGACTTTTTTAAGGTTATAGATTATTTCAGATCTAGTCATCCAAACAATAGGATTGTAATCGCCTCAAATGGAAGGATATTTTTCTACGAAAAATTTGTTAAACAATTTTTCTCATACGATAATTCACTACTCGAAATTGCCATTCATGGGTATGATGAAAAATCACACGACGCTGTCACCTGCATAAAAGGTAGCTTTAAACAAACTGTTCAGGGAATACACAATATTCTAAGATTAAAAAACAAAACTCAAGAACTTGAAATTAGAATCGTCTTAACCAAAATGACGATAGATAAACTAGATAAAATATTGTCATTTATAAGCAAGGAATTTGATATAAATAAAATCAGCAATATCCCTCTTATGTTTTTAGAGATGGAAGGTCAAGCAATCGACAATATTGCAACAGTCGGACTCACCTATACTGAGGCAGCCAAATATCTACCTAAGATAATGGAAAAATGGTCTCCAAAAATTAAGAACCTTCGTCTTTATCACTTCCCTCTTTGTACTCTTCCGCCAAAACTTTGGCCATATATCTGGAGAACTTTAAGGGGTGATGAGGTCAAATACATTGCTCGATGCAAAAAATGCTTCGTAAAAGAATACTGCCTTGGAGTTCATAGAAACTATCTTACCCAAGTCGGAAACAAAGAGTTTGTACCACAAAAAAAGATAGGACTAAAAACAAATGATTCTTACTGTAACCCAATTGAAAAAGTACAAATTTAATGGTTCTCACTGCAACTTTTCTAAATAGTTTATTCATAGTACCTCTTCTTCTGATTGGAGTCGTCACAAGTATAAGTGACATAAAATACGGAAAGATCAGAAACTCACATTTACGTATAGGTTATATATACACAATTCTTCTTTACTTATTTTTAGCTATATATAGTTTGTTTGCCATAGACCAACACAGTAATCTCAAATATTTACTTGAATTGATAATAAACAGTTCTATTGCTTTTATTGTTGGATATTTACTCTGGTATTTTAATCTTTGGGCAGCAGGAGACGCAAAATTATTTCCTTTGTACGCCTTATTAATTCCCATGGAATACTATTATAAAAACCATATTCCGAACTTTCCTTCTCTTACAATACTTACCGACACCTTTATTATTATTTGTTTGGCTCTTATTCTTAAAATATTTCTAATAGTAATCAAGTCGTGTATAGAGTATATTAAAAAGCCTCATTCTCTTAAGTCATTTATCCCTATAATTTCCGTCAAAACACTTAAGAAACCATTAATTATTTCATTAAAATCATTTATCTTTTCCGCAAGTATATTGATTCTTATACAATTTATAATGGTAAGTTTTCCAGTCATTCAAAAGATTACATTAATTGGGATTCCTATAGCTTACTTATTCTTTTTTCCAATACAAATGTTTTTATCAAACAAATTACTTAAGTACAAATTATCAATCATTATGGTTAGTTTTAGTGGAATACTTTGCAGTATTTACATGTTAATATCGGGGCAAACTTCAACACTAGTCATGGCTTTAAAAATGTCAGTCATTTTTTTGTTAATTTTAGGTATTGTTATGAAGTTAATTAATAAATATATTGATCAAAAAGAAATCAGAATAGTTAAAATTAAGGATCTTAAGGTAGGCTGTTTCCTCGCTCCTCAGTCGCTTGAACTTATAACCTCAAAAATTAGAGAGCGTGTTCAAACAGGAGATTTATATTTAAGTTGTTCTGATGGATTATCAAAGTCACAAATAAAAATCATTCAACGATTATTTAAAAAAGATACCATTCAAGAATTGTATATTTGCCACACTTTCCCCTTTGCTCCTTTTATGTTTATATCGTTTCTTTTTTTAATTATTTGTAAAGAATCGTTCCTCTTCTTTATTGTAAATAAGTAAATTGTTCATTTGACTGGTTATTTATTGTAGTTATAATGATTAATATGAAGAAGAAAAAAATAATTGTTGTTACCCTTGTTGTATTGGCATTCTTTGTAATTATTTTTGGACTAATAAAACTAATCTCAAATAGAAATTCTGCTTCCAACTCTATTGACCTTCAAGCCCCTCCATTAGCAGTTAACAAGTCGGTCACTTTTAATGAAAATGGCTACTACACATACTTTATAGAAGGGGTAATTAGTAATGTACAAAGTACAGATCCATTAATCCTCGACGTATTAATAAGAACAGATAAAATCATTCCTGAGTATACAGAGCCTCTAATAAAAACAATCGTCCTTGAGAATGAGGCTGAAGTCATCATGAGAAATTTAATTACCAACGAAGAGTCAACAATAAGTGCCTTCACCTCACTAAAAAAGGATGACGATATTGTAGCTTGGCTAGTAGAACCAAACACAAAACTTCTAGAACTTGATAAGTTTGCCGCCACAAAAATTATCATTAACCGATAATATAAAACTTTTCTTTGACATAACAAAAGAGGCGCTTTCGCGCCTCTTCTATTGTTAACTTCAGTCTATTACTGTTGAGCCATGACTATAAACATCTTGTCATGCATCTCCCAAAGCTTTCCCTGATCCCCTGCACACAAGGCAGCTTCTGCTGCTTTCTGAGCATCTGCGTGGAAACCTAATGGGAAGCTTCTATACTCCAAATTAATGTCGTTCCCATACTTAGCAAGAAGAGCTTCGATCGTCGGAAAAGCTCTATTACAATAAGGGCACTCAAAATCTGTGTACTCCATTATTTTTATTTTTGCATCTTTATTACCCTTTATAAACCCAGCTCCGTAAGGAACTCCAGATACTCTTTTTAGAGTTTCTCCAGATGAAACTTTTGCTTTATCTCCAGTACCATTTTTCAACTCAGCATCTATTACAGCCTCAAAATCTGCTTGAGGTAAAGATCCAACAACCAAAATTCCATTAATTAAAAAGGAAGGAGTTCCAGAAACTCCAAGCTTAGCACCCTCAGCAGTTTCCGCTTTTACTTTTTCAGCATATGTACCATCATCCAAACAAGAATTAAACTTCTTTGTATCCAATCCAAGGTCCTTAGCCATTGTTTTCAATTCAGCTAAAGCAATTTTTGATCCTGTGGGAACCGCTGCTCCTGCTACCTTATCAACATCTGTATCTGTTCCACCTTTTAGTGAAGATACTTGAGCTGATAATCTACCCACAAAGAAAGTGGCAATCAACAACAGCACTACAAGCGCTGGTGCGTAAAGAGAACTTTTATTTTTAAACATAAACAATGTTATCACAAATCATTTTTTACACAACAACGTAGTTAATTGTCTTTCCTTTTATATAAATAACCTTAATTATTTTTCCCAAAGACAAATATTTACTCACTTTTTCTTGATTCTCAGCAATTCCTCGAACTTCTTCTTCAGAAGCCTCTGGGGATACTTCTAACGTTCCACGTAGCTTTCCATTGATCTGCACTGAAAGTGTAACTACATCACTAATCAAATATGATTCTTCAAATGATGGCCAATCAGTCACATGCACGCTAAACTCTCCACCCAGTACACTCCACATCTCTTCGGTTACAAAAGGAGCAAAGGGAGCCAAAACCAACACCACCATTTTAAGTTCATTGTCTGCCAACTTAATATTGTTTTTTGTTAATTCGTTGACAAATTCCATCATTTTTGCAATTGCCGTATTGTATTTAAACTCAGCAATATCCTCACTTACGCCTTTTACAAGCTTGTGAACTAGTCTCAGTCCAGCTAAATTTGTTGTTTGATTTTTCCCAGCATTTTCCTTTACATAGTTGTAAAGTCTATCAATAAAACGTTTAACTCCTACCAAAGATCTCTCATTCCAAGCCATAGTTGCGTCAAACGGCCCCATAAACATCATATAAGTTCGAAGCGCATCAGCACCATATACATCAGCCATAGCATCAGGTGCAATTACATTTCCATGACTCTTGCTCATACGATTTCCATCAGGTCCCAAGATTACTCCATGAGACATTCGTTTGTTATATGGTTCAGGTATTTCTTTCGGCACAGCACCTAAATCCCAAAGGAACTGATAAATAAATCGTGAGTAAAGCAAATGAAGTGTATTGTGTTCATCTCCGCCAACATATACGTCAACAGGTAGCCAGTACTTCATCTTATCCAAATCAGCCAAAGCTTTATCATTCTGGCTGTCACAATAGCGCAAGAAATACCAGTCACTTCCCGCCCAATTTGGCATCGTATCAGTTTCTCGTTTTGCTTCTCCTCCACACTTAGGGCAGACAGTCTTCACCCAATCAGTTATTGCAGCCAAAGGTGACTCTCCTGTATCTGTTGGTAAATACTTTTCCACTTCAGGTAAGCGAACAGGAAGTTGGTTTTCAAGAACCGCTACCCAACCACACACAGGACAATTAACCATTGGAATAGGTTCTCCCCAGTAATGCTGGCGGCTAAAAATCCAATCTCTTAAGTGATAATTGACCGCCTTCTCTCCCACGCCTTTTTCCACAATCAAATCAATCATCTTCTCGTCAGGCACATACTCGCAATTAATTTCTAAGTTGTATTTATTGGCAAAAGCTTCGTCACGTTCATCATGACTTGGCACTGCCATAATCGCTCCAGTTCCATAAGAAATCAGTACATAATCAGCAATCCAAATTGGAATTTCTTTCCCTGTCACAGGATTAATTGCGTAAAGACCAGAAAAGACACCAGTCTTTTCTTTAGAAAGCTCAGTTCTCTCCATCTCGCTCTTTTTTCTGGTATCACTCACATATTTTTTTACTGCTTCATCTCCCATCAAACCGCTAACTAATTTGTGCTCAGGCGCAATCACCATAAAAGTCACTCCTTCAAGAGTGTCTGGTCTAGTGGTAAACACTTCCAGTTTTTGATCTGAATCTTTTACATCAAATTTAATTTTTGCCCCTACTTTTTTATCTATCCAATTTGTTTGCGCTGCCTTTACTTTATCGATAAAATTAGTATCCTTCAAACCGTCCAAAAGTCTTTCAGCATAGGCTGTTATTTTTACCACCCATTGTGAAAGCACTCTCTTTTCCGTCTCGGCTCCACAACGTTCGCACTTCCCATCTACAACTTCTTCATTGGCGAGGCCAATCTTACACGATGGGCACCAATTAATTGGCATCTCTTGTTTCTCTGCCAATCCCTTTTCAAAAAGCTTGATAAATATCCACTGTGTCCATTTGTAGTAATCAGGGTCAGTAGTATTTACTTCTCTCTCCCAGTCAAAAGAAAAGCCCATCCTATTCATTTGCTCTCTGATTTTTTCAGTTACCTTTTTCGTTGTGATCATGGGATTAATTCCCGTCTTTATTGCATAGTTCTCAGCAGGCAAACCAAACGCGTCGTATCCCATGGGAAGCATCACATTTTTCCCGTTCATTCTGTGGAAACGAGCAAAAACATCAGTTCCTGTCATGGAAAACACATGTCCTACATGAAGTCCTTCACCAGATGGATAAGGAAACTCCACCAAAATATATTTCTTTTCTCTTGTGTCAAAGTCTTTTCCATGGAAACCTTGAAAGCCAACATACTTTCCTGTCCATTTATTTTCTATCTCTTTAAAATCATATGCCATGCCTATATTCTACCTCATAGACAAGAAAACTGATTGACTTTAGCCCTATAATATGTTACAATTCCCTCGCAACTTAAAACAAGGAGGTTCTCTTGGAAACCATTAAGATACCCATCACTCTATTAATAATCGTTTTTTTGGCTGCAGTAGGATTTTGTTTCTTTAATTTATTAGTCGAAATGAGTCCCAACATTAGTCAAACTCGGCTTATCGCTAACTCATTATTATTTGGAGCAGGTTATTTCTATATTTTTACTATTTTTATAGGAATAATTAAAAGTATTTTCAAGAAATGAGCGTTACCACCACGCAAGGGGTGGTTTTTTTAATCGTCTATCCTCTCGATAATAGCCCCCAAACTCGTATAAGTCTCAAATACATTCGGATACCTGCGTCGCAAGATATCTACTCCATGAATTTCTGTAGTTACGTTGTCACAAAGTGCAGCGATAAATATTGCCTTACAAGCTTGAATTACTGAAGGAGACACAATCACTCCTCCCTTAAACTTTACCGGACCGTTGATAATAATTCGCTCAGGGTCAGACACAAAGATATCAGCTCCCATGGCGTTTAACTCTCTTACAAAATCAAATCCAGATTCATACATCCAGTTTTTAAGAAGCAATCGACCCTTAGTTTTACTAGCCAACACTGCCATCACGGGGATCGCATCGACGGGAAATCCAGGCCATGGCCTAGGATAGAGTTTAGGCAGTCCTGGAGCTGCCACAGGTACTCCGGAATTCTCCACATCAATTTTCAGTTCTCCATTTCGACTCACAATTAAATCTTCCCCATCTCTTTCAATCTTAATATTAAAAATTTCAAACCAATTAATCATTCCGTTAACAACGTCTCCAATATTTGCTCCCTTTATTCTAATATTCCCATCTGTAACAGCTGCAGCCACTATAAGCCCAGCTATATCGATAAAATCAGGCCCTGGGACATATACCGCTCCACTCAACTTTTTCTTTCCAGCAATTTTCAATCTATTTGATCCAATTCCTTCAATCCTAGCCCCCATCTTAGTCAGCATTTCCAGTAGCTCGCTTACATGTGGCTCA
Source organism: uncultured Pseudomonadales bacterium (assembly GCA_964564895.1). Taxonomy (GTDB): domain Bacteria; phylum Patescibacteriota; class Microgenomatia; order UBA1400; family MFAQ01; genus UBA2277. The sequence goes on from CAZMCB010000006.1 coordinate 33,270, forward strand.
CAAGCCGCATCTGTCAAAACAAAAGTAGCGCTTGATCCTGCGGCCATCATAACTAAGTTTTCTGTCCCCGTCACACTTGCCTCAATTTGCCAAATATCATATTTCTTATCTTGTTTTTTGGATTTTTTAAATCTTACAAATCCATCAATATACTCAAAACTCACACCCGCTTTTTTAAATACGTCCAAGTGAGCTGCAATCGATCTCATTCCGAGAACACAGCCACCAGGCAAAGGAATCTCAGCCACTCCAAAACGAGCCAACAATGGCCCCGCAAACATAAGAGAAGCTCTGAATTGCCCTCCCAAAGCCGAGTCTACTTTGTATGATTTCACCCCCGAACAATTTATTTTTATCTCTCCTTCCACACTCTGATCCACATCAGCTCCAAGAAGTTTCAGAATCTGCACTATTTTCACCACGTCACTCGTATTAGGTACATTTTTATATACCATCGTCTCATCGGTTAGGATAGAAGCCGGCAATACAGCCACCAAACTATTCTTGTTGGGAATAGGCGTTACTGATCCTTCTAGTTTTCTACCTCCTGTGATTCTCAAAACTCCATTCATGATTAAAAAAATAATTATTAATCAAACTCACCTAATCGGATTATCTCATCTTCTAGTTCAATTCCCACACTCTCTCGAGCACGTTGAACAATCTCATCTCGAACAGCCAAAAAGTCTTTTGCTGTTGCTCCCCCAAGATTCACAATGAAATTATGGTGTTCTTTTGCTATAGCTGCTTTTCCTACTCTATATCCGGTCATATTCAAAATATTCTCAATGATATATCCTGCCGAAGTTGTCGGATATCCCAAAATTACTCTGTCCTCCTCACTAATATTTTTAAACACACACCCAGCTGAGTTCATTGGTTGATTTGATTTTCGTTTTTTCCACTCTGTTGCAGTTTTTTGAGCTCTTTTTACATCTCCCATTTTCAAAACCAAGGTTACCTCAAGAATTATTTCACCAGATTCGTGGAATCGAGAACTATCATATCCAAGTTTTAAGTTTTTTCCAGCAATCGTTTTTATACCTCCATGTTTGTCCAAAACAACCACCTTTTTAACTATTTCTGCAAAAGTATGTGTTCCTCCGTGAATATTGTTAAAAACTGCTCCTCCAATTGTTCCGGGAATTCTGCTGTACCACTGCAATCCCGTTACTCCTTGTTCAAAAAGCTTCACCATCGCCTCCTGCAAATTCACTCCGCTGTCCAATACAACTTCCACACCAGAAGCCCCTAACTCCACATAATCAATATCTGAAAAATCATTTTTCTTTGATCCCTTTGTTGGTCTCATCCATCTGGCACTAACCACGTTTCTAAGCAAAGAATGAATTTTCCCTTCTCTGTGAACAGTAATCTTTTTGCTTTTATTCTTTATTACTAAGCCTCTTATTCCACCATCCCCAACCAAGATATTACTTCCTCCCCCAATCACGGTTACAGGAACGTCAAATGTTCTAGACAAACGAACGGCTTTAACGAGATCACCTGAAGTTTCTGTCTCATAAAATAAATCTGCCTTCCCACCAATACCTAGGGTAGTGTGCTCCGTCAGAGGTTCATCTTTTTTTAACCTCTCCGACTCCAAACATTTGATTAAACTTTCTATATTACTCAAACACTACTAATATAGCATTTAATTCTTACAGCAAACTATGAATATTTTCCCTAAACCCCGCATACCTGTCCCTGAAAGAAAGACCGCGCAAAGCGTAAGAAAGCCTGGTCCCTGATGTAGTCATCAGGGTTTCTCGCTGCGCGACAGGTCGTGAATTGCGCAGGCAATTCAACGTCAACCGTTTTCTGTAAGGGATAGGTATATGAGGATTGGGAAAATATTACACCACCACACAACTTGGGAATCTCTGCTTCATTTCCTCTTCAATTTTCTTTTTCCCTTGATAATCTACAGCCAAAAGCATACGAATACTAAATCTTTCATCTTTCCCTACTTTTTCTACTTTGCTTCGTACATCTCCTCCATTTCTCCCAATTATTCCAGCCACTTCTTCAGATACTCCTATTGAATTAGGGCCTTCAACCAATACTGTTGTATACATTCCCCTACCTACTTTCATTTCATCCAGTTTACGAGAGACTAACGACAAATCCAGCCCAAACGCTACTTTATAATACAAATCATCAATTCCGTACCAACATCCCAAATCCACCAATAATTTGTCCACAATATCTTCATCTAAGTCTTCAATATTCAATATTCCTTTTTCTTTGAGAAGTCCTTCAACCAACATTTTTTCTCCCTTAGCCACTTCGATATCATGTTCTGCAATTTTCAATTGAACATCAATTTGCCCTGCAGTTTCTCTATTACAAAATTTCATCCATTCCGCACTAGGTCGTGTTTGATGTTGATCAGTAATTATCTCAACCACAGCTGCATTTGGAACTACAGCATCTAGAGCCATCACTTTTCCATCAATTTTTATTGCTACTGCCCTAAGTCCGAGCAAAGGATTGAGTCTAAAAGCTACGTCAATTCCAGTCGCCGATAACTCCATAACCGCCAGTTCTTTTTTTGGAGTAAAAATTAGTTTTCTTTTATATTTATCTGGGTCTTTTCTTAAATCTTCTTGGCTAATACTAGCCACCCCCCAGTTATTAAACTGTTCTCTGTTGATTGTGGTAAAGGCTACTTCAATGTTTCCTTCATTCAATTTATAAGTATCATGCAAAGCGCTATATCCATTAATAGCTGGGGTAGCCAGATAATCATCACTTCTCGTCTGTTGTAGTAATTTTGGATAACGTGTTCGAACTACACCCATCGCTCGATAACACTCTCCCGTGTCTCTATCATCTTCAGTAATCACTCTAAAGCTAATCACATCGGTAATATCTGCAAAATCTTTTGGTCTTGAGTCTGCTCTCATCGCAGATTTTTTCTGTTTTTCAGATAACTCCCAATAACCACCAACCTGATGTTCCACTACTGCATTAATTCCAGCTGCTTTTAATACTTTTTGGATATCTGCTTCAGTTTTATTAATAAAGACTTCATTCAGTCTAGGATCAGTATCAATCTTTTCTTTTACTTCTCTGTATCTGTCTGGATCAGTATATGAAAATGAAATATCAGCCAAAGCATTTTTTACTTGCCAAAGCCCCAAAGACTCCGCCAAAGGCACGTAAAAAACCAATGTTTCTCTAGCTTTTTTTGCACTTGTCTCCTGAGGGAAAGAGTCCATCGTTTGCATATTATGTAAACGATCAGCTAGTTTAATTTTGGCAATTCCTGGCTCAACCAAAGTCTCCTTTGTTACTTTCTTTAGTGTTTCAAAGTCACCCTCGTTATCAGAATATGATTTTAGTTTTGTTACTCCATCCACAAGATGAGCCACTCTTTCCCCAAAAGTAATTCTTATTTGTTCCAAAGTTAATGCATCAGGATGGTCTTCTACTGTATCATGCAAAAGTGCCGCTACAATTTCATCCTCATCTGCATCCCAGCGACATAGAATTTCCGCTACAGCCATGCAGTGATAGATATATGCCTCTCCAGTTTTTCGAACATCTTCCTTGTGAACTTCAAAAGCCAAAGCCAAAGCTGACAATACTTTATCGCTCTTATCCACCACAAAATCACTCTCACAAATATCACAACATACTGCTGGTCTCAAACCTGTCCTGTTTTCGATCATCTTAAACATGAATTATAACTCCAGATGAGCTCAAACGTATACTACATCGCTGTATAATAAATTCATCATGGAACGAACACTAGCAAAAGATACTATTAATCATGTTGGTCAAACAGTTAATCTCAAAGGTTGGGTCAATACCAAACGTGATCACAGCAAAGTTGTTTTTGTCGATCTTCGCGATCGAAGTGGAATCGTTCAGGTAGTTTTCTGGGGTGAGATTGCGCCACTTGCCAAAGAGTTAAGTCCAGAAGATGCAGTTCAGATTGAGGGCCTTGTTAAAGAAAGATCCGCCTCAAACATTAATCCCGATATCGAAACTGGCACTGTTGAGATTGAAGCTGTTAAATTAACAGTACTCGCCAGATCTGCTGAACTCCCATTCGACATGGGCAAAGAAAATCTTGACGTCGATATTTCCACACTTCTAGATAATCGTTCACTAAGCTTCCGTCACCCCAAAGTTCAAGCAATATTTAAGGTCCAAGCAGTCATCATCGATGCTTTTAGAAAGGCTCTAATAGCTAAAGATTTTTTAGAGTTCCAAGCTCCATCAATAATCAATGCTATTCCTGAAGGTGGAGCCGAAGTATTCAAAGTAAAATATTTTGATAGCGAAGCTTATCTTTCTCAGAGTCCTCAGCTTTATAAATCTCTTCTTACAACTGCTTTCGAAAGAGTTTTTAGTGTCAACCAAATTTTCAGAGCTGAGCCTTCAAGCACCACTCGTCACCTCACAGAGGCTACTAGTCTAGATGTCGAATTTAACTTTATTGACTCTTGGGAAGAAGTCCAAGAAATGGAAGAATATGTAGTAAGAAGTATTTTCAAAGAAGTCGAAGAACGATGTAGTAAGGAGTTAGCACTCTTCGGCGCTACCATTCCTGCCATGTCAGATAAATTTCCAGTCCTTAAATTACGCGAAGCTCAGGAAATTATCTTCGAAAGAACTGGCCGTGATTGTCGAGGAGAAAAAGACTTCGCCCCAGAAGATGAACGTGAAATCTGTGCTTGGGCCAAAGAAGAAAAAGGTTCAGACTTGGTCTTCGTTTCTCATTTCCCCACTAAGAAAAAACCATTCTATGTCTACCCAGATCCAACCGATCCGGAATATGCTTTCAGTGTTGATCTTCTCTGTCGTGGAGTCGAATGGTCGTCTGGTGGTCAAAGATTAAACGACTACGAAAGTATCCTAAAAAATGTTAAGGAATGGGGCCTTAAGGAAGAAGATGTTGCACTATATCTTCAGGGATTTAAATACGGCTCACCTCAATTGGGTGGTTTTGCCCTTGGTGCCGAAAGAATCACAATGTATATCTTAGGCTTAAAAAATATTCGTGAAGCTTCTATGTTCCCTCGAGACATGGAACGTATCGACGTTCGCTTATCATCTACCACCAAATAAAATGGCAGAAAACAAAAAAGACCAAACTCTAGACAAAGTTATTTCCCTTTCCAAACGTCGTGGATTTATATTCCCTGGTTCTGAAATTTATGGTGGTTTAGCCAATACTTATGATTTTGGCCCACTAGGCACTGAACTAAAAAGAAATCTCATAAATCTCTGGTGGAACACCTTTGTGAGCAATAGAACAGACATGTTTGGCCTAGATACTTCTGTTCTCATGAGCCCAAAGGTATGGGAGGCCTCAGGTCATACTGCAAACTTTACAAATGTCATGATTGACTGCCTCACCTGTCACTTCCGTACTCGTGCAGATCACTTGATTGAAGATTCCGTCAAAGATGTCAGCAATGTAGAAGGCAAACCCTTCGAAGAACTCGATGCTCTCATCAAAGATAACGGCATTAAGTGCCCTAAGTGTGGTAACAAAACCTGGACCAATGTCCGTAATTTTAACCAGCTTTTTGAAACTCAAATAGGTATTATCACTGAAGGAAAAAGTACAGCTTATCTAAGAGGTGAACTAGCCCAAGGCATGTTCACAGACTTCAAACAAGTTCTTGACTCTCTTCACCCCAAACTCCCCTTTGGTCTTGCTCAATCAGGAAAAGTATTCCGCAACGAAATCACCATGGGCAAGTTTACTTTCCGAACTCTAGAATTTGACCTAGCCGAATTCGAGTATTTTGTTAAGCCAGAAGAATGGGAACATCATTTCGAATACTGGAAAAAAGAAATGTTTGATTTTGCAGTTTCTCTTGGTCTCCCTGCTGAAAAACTTCGTTGGAGATCACATACCAAAGAAGAGCTTGCTCATTACAGCAAAAGAACAGAAGACCTCGAGTATGAATTTCCTTGGGGGTTCAAAGAGATGTGGGGTTTAGCTTATCGAACAGATTTTGATTTAAAGAATCACATGGAAAAGTCAGGCGTCGATCTTCGTTTCACCGATCCTTATACACAAGAAAAATTCCTTCCCCACGTCATCGAACCCACATTTGGATTATCGCGTCTCTTGACCATCATTCTTATGAATGCATATTACGAGGACACCGAAAAGCAAAGAGTTATTATGAAACTCCCCTCTGTTTTAGCTCCATACAAAGTTGCTGTGTTTCCGTTAGTTGGTAACAAAGAAGAGTTAAGTTCAAAAGCCAAAGAAATCTTTAATGAATTAAAGAAGAATATGAGGGTTGTTCTAGACGAAAGGGGTAATATTGGCAAACGCTACTTTACTCAAGATGAGATCGGTACTCCATACTGTATTACTGTTGATTACGATACTCTAGAAGACAACACTGTCACAGTTAGAGACCGCGACACAGCTGAGCAAAAAAGAGTCAAAATCTCGGATCTTTCTTCGGTATTAAAATAAGTCACAAAAAAGCCCCGCCACGGCGGGACTCTTTTGTTTTCCTAAATCAAAAATTACTCAGCAATTTTTACGTTCTTTGCAGCTGGTCCTTTTGGT
>CAZMCB010000007.1:0-36666 GCA_964564895.1 uncultured Pseudomonadales bacterium
CCTAAAACCAAACAAATTCTATTTTTATAATCCCAAGTACAACACAGTGATAGAAATGCCAAAAGACTCAATAGAAAAATACCAGATAAAGATAAATGATAAAATTTCTATTGCATGACTTCGACAAATAGAAATAAGCTGTTCAATCGCCAAAATATAATTATTTCTCTTTTTGTTTTGCTAAGTATAATTTCTTTTTTCACCCCCTTTTTTAAAATTGATCTTCAGTTGTCAGAAAAAGTTCAAAGTATAAACTCGCTAGTTTTTTCTAACATTATGTGGTTTGTTTCTTCACTGGGAAACTACCCTTACATGCTTATTGTTGTGGGTATTACATGTTCGTTGCTTTATCTATTAAAATTCCGGACAGAGGCCTCACTTTGTTTATTGTCTACTGCAGGCAGTGCTTTAACTGGTTCCATAATAAAGTTTTTTATCGACAGACCCAGACCCACCTCGGCACTGGTACAAGTTTCAGTATTTTTTTCTGATAAAAGCTATCCAAGTAATCATGTTCTAATTTTTACTGTATTTTTTGGATTTTTATTATATCTACTTCTCAAATCGAGCAAACAAAGTCTTAATACTATTATTTTATCGATTATCTTTATTATGTTTATTGGTTCAATAGGAATCTCTCGAATTTATCTTGGTGCCCACTGGCCAAGTGACGTAATTGGAGGATACTTATTTGGAATTATCTGGTTGATTTTCACAATTAAGCTTTATAATTCCATCAATGGCAAAAGATAAATACACGGCGATTTGGATTTCTCACACCTCGATTAATGACTATCTTCAGTGTCCACGAGCATATTTTCTAAAGAACGTATACAAAGATCCCACAACGGGACACAAAATTCAAATTATGTCTCCGCATCTGGCACTAGGACAAGCAGTGCATGAAGTTCTTGACTCTCTTACCAGCATTCCTACATCAGATAGGCTTAATGAATCTCTAGTGGTAAAACTTGACGAAATTTGGCCGAAATTTTCTGGAGAAAAGGGTGGTTTCAAATCTACAGAAGAAGAACACAAATTCAAAGAAAGAGGTAAGACTATGCTTCGAAGAGTGATGGAAAACCCAGGTCCCATAAAAAATCTAGCAGTAAAAATTCAACAAGAACTACCTCATTACTGGATTTCAGAAGAAGAAAACATCGTTCTTTGTGGCAAAGTCGACTGGCTTGAGTACAATCAAGATAACGACTCTGTTCACATCATTGACTTTAAAACAGGAAAAAAGAAAGAAGACGAAAACTCACTTCAGCTCCCCATCTATCATTTGTTAGTACACCACTGCCAAAAAAGGCTAGTAACAAAAGCCAGCTATTGGTATCTGGAAACAGACGACAAGCTAACAGAAAAATCACTACCTGATTTAAAAGAAGCTCACAGCAAAGTAATCGAGATTGGTAGGAGAATTAAGTTAGCTAGAAAGCTAGATAAATTCGACTGCCACAACGGACGAGAAGGCTGTATTCACTGTCGTTCCATGGAAAAAATATTAAAAGGGGAGGGGAAACTAGTTGACTCAAACTCTCAAAGAGATATTTATATTCTCAACAAAGAAGATCTACCTGAAGAAGAAATAGATAGCATTATTCTTTAGTAAGCAGCGATAGCTACGCCAAAAGTGTTTTGGGCGTAAACACAACCCCAAACGTACTCTCCTCCTGCCAGCAAACTTTTATGCCCCATGGTGTTTTCCCATGCGGCCACTGCCTCGATAGGGGTTTGATAGCCCTGAATCAAGTACTCACTAACATTGTATTTTTCCGATACCCATTTTAGATCATCTCGCTGTAGCACCGGAACAAATCCTGCATGGCCATCAAGCTTCCCAAGCTCAAGCAACTGATTCAAACGAATCGAGGCAATAGTGCACAGCTCATCTCTTTGTTTTAAAGGATTAACTCCTCTTTCTACTCTTCTTTTGTTGATAGATTCCCACAACTCTGGTCCACCCCATGAGATTTTTTTAATCACTGGCTGTTTGATGATTTTTCTTGGAGACGCTAAAAGAACATAAACCTCTACTCGATCAGTGCTGTTTTTTATCGCTATACCCACATCACGAAAGTCAGGATGGTTTAGCGTGCCCTTTGCGGTTTCTGTATTATTCCAGTATGCGATAGGGTCATTGCTCTTAAAATATCCAGTCAAAATCAGCTCACCCACAAGGTTTGCATCATAATTTGCGTTTTTAAGTGCAATTTCGCGAGTAATTCCTGTAACTTCGCCATCTACATCATTCTCAGACAAAATTACTGATAGTCTAGACTTGGCAGATTGATCAAGTTTTGCACTACTTACAAGTTTTGATAATCCCATTCCTTCACGGGATGAATTAATTTTTAATAATAATTCTTCTGTTGTCCAGTCAGGAATAAAATTTACTGTGTCGTCTCTTTGAATATAGATCTTTTGAGTAGTAAATTCTGAAAGTAACCGCCTGAAATCAGTTCCCTTTAGAAAAAAATACCCTAAAAATGCAACGGACAAAAATAGAATAATAAAAATAATTTTCTTCACTATCTTCAGTATATAAGAGAAATTTTCCAAAAATGCTAAACTAAATACATGAACATAATATTCAATCCTCAAAAGTTGACTATTAGTGACCGACTTCGAAAAAGAATTGAAACCAAGTTTGAAACAGGTTTGGGTAAGTTCCTAAAACATTACCAAGAAGATCTCAAGATTGCTTCACTTGCCATAGAAAAGAAATCTCGTTCTGGCTATGAAATTAAGTTTGATATGAACTTACCAGGATGCCCTATAAACATCAAAGATACTCACAAAGTTTTACTCGATGGAGTCATAAGAGTTAGAGACAAGGCCAAAAGACAAGTTCAAAAATTTCTTGAAAAACGTAGGGGATACTAGATTATTCTTCTACTTCGATTCCCTGAACAGGGCATGCCTCAGCAGTCAACTTTACATTTGCGACCACCACACGATCAGTTAAATCTATTTCTGGATTTACACCAGCTCGACCATCCTTGCCATACTTGCAGCTAATAGCTTCTTCAGAAATTTCCTCACATATGTTGCATCCAATACACTTGTCTTGATCTATAGTTATTTTCATAAGAAATTATAACCCTATCTGTATATATAATCAAAACATGGCAAACAACATTAAATGTCCAAACTGTGGCGAAGAGATAGAGATTTCGCAAGCGCTTAGTCAGACAATAAAAGCTGATTTAGAAAAAGAGCTTTCAGAAAAAATAAAAGCTAAGTTCGTGGAAGAATCACAAGAAAAAACCAAATTACTCGAAGAAGAGCTCAAAGAAAAAAATCAAAAATTGAAAGATGCCATGGAGGCTGAACTCCTAATTAGAAAAGAAAAAACAAAACTAGAAGACGAGAAACGATCGTTTGAGCTTGATAAACAGCGCCAAATTGATGAAGAAAGAAACAAAATTCGTCAACAAACATTACTTGAGGCTAGTGACTCTCATCGATTAAAAGATATGGAGAAGGAAAAAATGATTAATGATTTAAAAAAAGCTTTGCAAGATGCACAGCTTAAAGCCAATCAGGGGTCTCAACAGCTTCAAGGTGAAGTCCAAGAACTAGATCTTGAGGAATATTTGATAAAAGCATTTCCTTCAGATGAGATAAACCCTGTCGGAAAAGGTGTAAAGGGAGCTGATGTTCGTCAAACTGTAAAAACGAGCTTGGGAACTGTTTGCGGCGTTATTTTATGGGAATCAAAACGTACCAAGGCTTGGGTTGATGACTGGGCAACAAAGCTTAAGGATGATCTCCGAGCATCAAAAGCAAACATCCCAGTCATAGTGACTTCAGTTTTACCAAAGACTATAAAGACTGGTTTTGGATTTTATGAAGGTGTCTGGGTTACCGAACCAGCCTACACACAACCTCTTGCTGAGATATTACGAAAAAATTTAATTGATGTAGCCAGAGAAAAACACAACAGTAACGATAGAGGAACCAAGGCAGACATGATTTATACCTATCTTACAAGCGACGCCTTCGTTCAACAAATCCAAAGTATTATCGAAGTTCACCAAAACATGCAAAATCAAGTTCAAAAAGAAAGGGCTGCTTTTGAAAAGATTTGGAAAGAAAGAGAAGCGCAAGCAGAGCGAATCTTGATAAGTACTGCAGGAATCTATGGCAGCATTCAAGGAGTAGCTGGTCAGTCACTTCCATCAGTCAAAGGCCTTGACTTGCTTGACGCATAAAAATTATTTTTTTTTAAAAACTCCGAACTGCATAAACAAAAAAGTACTCGCGAATACTGTTTTGAAAAGGGGAACATCTTTAAGATAAATCAGATTGCTGTGTGGGGTATCCCCTCTATCCTGAAATATACCTATTTTCTCCATAATTAGACAAAACCAATCCCAGTGAGGTGTTGGCGTTGTAAGAATCAATAATCCGTTTGGTTTCAAAATCTGTTCGGTTTCTTTAAAACAATCTACATGTTCCACCATCTCTAAAGCAATCACCACATCAAAGCTATTTTTCGCAAATCTGTATGTCTTTATATTTCCGACAATGTCTGCCGGTTTGCTCAGAGAAAAACCTACTACATCAAAACCTTTATCTCTTAAATAGTTTGTCAACCACATATCTCCACATCCAAGATCCAATATTTTGTCCCCTTTTTTTAAATACGGCAACAATCGCGAAACCTTAATTTTTTGAGCAAATCTCATTATGTTTATATTCTAAGCAAAGCGACGGCGTTTGTAGAACCCTCTTTGTAGTAACTTTGACCATGAATTACAACGATTGTATCTCCTCGAGATAGTTCTCGTGACTTAACAAGTTCAGTAATTGCCGAATTTGGAAGAGAAAATACTCCTTCAGGAGCAGTAGTTTTCTTTGCTCTTACTCCGTAGTTTAGTGAAAGTTGTTCGACAGTTTTTTGAGTTGAAGTCATGGCAATAATTGGTACTTTTGGTCGCAGGCGCGAAAGAGACATGGCTGTTTTCCCCGATCTAGTGAAGACAACAATCAACTTAATATCAATCAGTCTTTGGTTGAGAAGCTCTTTCGTAGAATTAATAATGATATCGGTTTCATTTTCTACAGAAATATTAAAATCGATTAGAGGGTATATGTGTTCGTTGTATTTTGCGATTTTTGAAATTGCCTGAACGGCTTTAACAGGATATCTTCCACTAGCAGTTTCTCCAGACAACATCAAAGCATCGGTTCCGTCCAAAACAGCATTAGCCACATCAGTTGCCTCAGCTCTTGTCGGTCTGGTATTTGTTGTCATTGATTGAAGCATCTGTGTCGCAGTAATAACAGGTTTACAGGCAACTCTGCACTTGGAAATAATTGTTTTTTGCCAGTATGCGAGTTGTTCTATCGGTACCTCAATTCCCAAGTCGCCTCTAGCAACCATCACAGCATCAGTTGCAGCAATTAATTCATCGATATGTTGCAAGGCCTGAAAACTTTCAATTTTTGCCACAATCATTGCTTTCATGTTTCGCTTCTCCATTTCACGACGAAGTACCTCAATATCTTTTTTGGTTCGAGAGAAAGACAAGGCCACAAAATCAACTTTTCTGGTAGTTGCCATGTCTAACTTTTTTAAATCCTCTTTTATCAAAGATGGAAGTTTAATTTCCACTCCGGGAAGATTTACTCCTTTCCGGTGACCAATATTTCCGTTATCAGTCGCTTTTGCTTCAATCAAATCTTTCTTTACTCTCACAACAACAAGCTCAATTGCTCCATCATCGATCAATACTCGATCACCTTTTTTCAAAGAAGAAAAGACGAGGGGGTGAGGAATACAAATCGAAACAACTCCAGAAATAAATGATGGAGTAATTTTTATTATTTGACCTTCATTAACAGGAAAAGGAAGCTTATCAACGGTTTCTAGTCTAATCTCAGGCCCCTGAAGATCAACCAACACTCCGACACTGACATCCATTCTTTTTGCAATTTCTTGAACTCTTTCGATTCTTTCCTCGTGCCACTGCGTGGTTCCGTGTTTGGTATTAAAACGAAACACATTAACGCCGGCTTCAATTAACTTCTTAATCACCTCTGGAGACTCGCTTGCAGGCCCAAGGGTCGCGACTATTTTTGTTAATTTAGTATCTGACATCAATTAATTCTACCTCAATCAATAAATCGTGTTAGCATGGTTTAGATATGTACTACCGTAAAACAAAAAATTTATTTGATCCTGGTTCTAGCGAACCAGTAAAGTTAAGTCGTTCAAAAATTGAACTATTTACTCAGTGTCCGCGTTGTTTGTACATGGACGTTCGCCTTGGAATATCCCGTCCTAGCACTCCACCATACACTCTTAATTCAGCGGTTGATAACCTTCTCAAAAACGAGTTCGATCTTCTCCGGAAAAATGGTGAGGCACATGAACTAATGAAACAATACAAGATTGATGCAGTTCCACTTCAGCACAAAGATCTTCCTCGCTGGAGGGGAGAAGTAAAAGCCTTCGAAGGAGCTCTTGCTCTTGATGAAAAATCAAACATACTCGTAAATGGATTAGTAGATGATTTATGGGTTAACCCCAAGGGAGAAATAATTGTTGTTGACTACAAATCCACAAGTTCAGCCAAAGAAGTCTCGCTTGATGATGAATGGAAAAAAGCCTACAAACGCCAAATGGAAGTATATCAATGGATATTTAGGAAGCTCGGTTTTCCGGTTTCGGACACAGGGTATTTCGTCTACGCCAATGCTAAGAAAAATCTTCCCAAGTTTGACGGCAAGCTTGAATTTGAGATGACAATTCTCTCTCACAAAGGAGATGATTCATGGGTAGAAAAAACCCTTTTGAATATGAGAAAAACTCTAGCAAGTAATGAAGTCCCTGCTGCAGATCCAAGTTGTGAATACTGTGCCTATCGCAGATCCTCTGTCGAAACCGTTGCCAAGTGGAAGACAGACCATTCAGGGTAAAATATACCCATGAATCTTACAGATTTTAGTTACAACCTTCCAGAGGGATTAATTGGTCAAAAAGCCATAGAGCCTCGTGATAGTTGTCGGTTAATGGTGGTTGATCGTCAAAATAAAAATATTTCTCATCATATTTTTTCAGACTTAGTCAATCTATTGGATAAAAACACAGTCTTAGTACTAAACGACACCAAGGTTTTTCCGGCCAGACTCTTTGGTCACAAAGATACTGGAGGCAAAATTGAAGTTTTACTTCTAAAGCAAACTAGTATCGATTCGTATCGCTGTTTAGTTAGGGGAAAAGTCAAACAAGATACAAAATTAGTTTTCTCAGATGATTTTTATGGACTAGTTACTTCTATAGAAGAAGATGGAGAAGTAAATATAGCCTTCAATGTGTCTGGAATCGAGCTGATAGAAAAGATTGATAAAGAGGGAAAAACACCTCTACCTCCATATATACATTCAGGGGAAAAAGAAAGTAATCTCAGACAACAATACCAAACGGTTTATGCCAAGGAAAAGGGGAGTGCTGCAGCTCCTACAGCAGGTCTTCACTTCACCGACAAACTACTTAATAATCTTAATAATAAGGGAGTCGAGATAGAAAAAGTGACACTCCATGTTGGTCTTGGAACCTTCAAGCCAGTAACGGACGAGCAAGTTGCGACTCAAACATTACATTCGGAATCTTTTTATATTTCTGAAGAATCAGCCAACAAACTTAATCAAGCCAAAAAGGATGGTAAAAAAATAATTGCAGTAGGAACAACTTCCGCTCGTTTGCTCGAAACTCTCTCGGATGAAGAGGGGATAATTCACCCTGGCCAAGGTGAAACAAAGATATTCATTCAGCCAGGTTACAAATTTAAGTTTGTCGATGGTCTTATTACCAATTTTCACTTGCCATCAACCAGTTTATTGATGCTTGTTTCTGCGCTAACTTTATCTCCAAATACTCAAGAAGAGTTTTTAAATTTTCAAGAAAGTTTAATAGGGAAAGCGTATCAAGAGGCAATCAAAGAAGAATACAAATTTTTCAGTTTTGGTGACGCTATGCTTGTGCTTAAAGCTTCGCTCTCATCTGTTCAGCCAATTTCACCATAAAACGTACATTATGAATCGATGCGAGTCTGTAATAGGATAGCTCCTGAGACTTGTACAGGTGCCTTAAATAGCCACGTGTGTAGCCATTGCGACAAGTGTAGCAATCACACCCATCCATTATCACATTTGGATCATTAATGAATTTACTGTTATCGATATTCAGTCGCCCTTTAGGATACTCACTTTCAAACTTGTCACCTCTAATTTCTCCAGAATAAAGGGAACCATTCCTAGCCATTCTAGTTGGAGCCACACAATCAAACATATCTACACCTGCTTTGATGATATCAACTATGTTTTCGGGGTCACGACCCAGACCCATGGTATATACAGGTTTGTCTTTGGGTAAGTACTCTCTAATCCACTCCATTATCTCCAAAGTTTTCTCCATGTTGTAGCCAATAGTTTCGCCTCCGATGGCGATTCCATCAAAGGGAAGTGAAGCAATATATTTGGTCGCTTCTTCTCTTAGATCTTTAAAAGTTGAACCTTGAACAATGCCAAATAGTGCTTGATAAGTTCCCTGAGCACTCATCTTTTTGTTTTCATTCCATTGTTTCAAGCAACGATCAGCCCACCTTTGAGTTCTTTCTAAAGCTTCTTTGGCATAATTGAATTCTGTTTGGTCTGGAGTGCATTCATCAAAAGCCATGATGATATCAGCCCCAAGATTTCTTTGGATATTCATTGATATTTCAGGCGTAAATTTGTGCATTTCGCCGTCAAGGTGAGACTTAAATGTCACTCCGTCTTCGTCAATTTTCGAAAGAGACTCGCTGTGAGCTCCCAAACCCAAAGAAAACACTTGGAATCCACCACTATCAGTGAGCATTGGCTTATTCCAGTTCATAAATCTCTGAACTCCTCCCATTTCATCGACAAGTTTCTCTCCGGGACGCAAGAATAGATGATATGTGTTAGCCAAGATGATCTCGGCTTTAGTGTCGTTGATATCAGCACTATCCAAAGCTTTTACTGAGGCAGCGGTCCCAACAGGCATAAAAACGGGTGTGTTGACCTCGCCTCTATCTGTAGAGAATTTACCTGTACCATCGGGATTTTTTACAAATTTGAATGCCATGTTATTTTTGTTTGGACTCGAAGTCTTCGGTCACGTCCAAATGGAGCCGAAGGTGGGACTCGAACCCACTACCTACGGTTTACGATACCGTCGCTCTACCAGCTGAGCTACTTCGGCGATACATGTATTGTACCCGAAAACACTATCAATCAGGAACAAAGTGCTAGAATATGACACACTTTAAAAACCTAAGGAGGTACCATGATAAATGATTTAGTTAATCAAGAGATTTCCATTAGCAGAAAGCAGATGATGGATCTGATTATTGATCAAAAAGACGTTATTGTTGTTTCAAAAAAAGGCATTAAGATCACTATTTCCAAGCCGATTAGCTTTGTGTACAAAGTTAATCCTAAAACGAAGCTTACGTCATACTCGGTTACATCGAAGATTACCCACGAAATCGATAGCTTCATTGGAATAATTAGCCTATCAACAGAAGACAACAAGAGCTATACCGGCATCATTACTGTTAAAAAAGAGGGATAGCTCTTAATACCGTGCTTGGATTTTATCCGGCACGGTTTTTTGTGGTTTTTATTGCTTGGGTAGTTCGGGGATTGTAATCTTTGTGTTTGCGTAGATTACATCTGGATTCTCAAATAGTACCTTGTTTGCCCAATAGATTTTTGGCCATTGATATCCATCTCCATAAGCACGAACGGCAATACTCCAGTATGAATCACCTTTTTGAGTGGTGTACTCACCAATTGCGATAGAGGCAGTAGACTTCACGTTAGTATCAGCAACCACTTCTTTTACCTCAACGACAGTTATTTTCTTAGCATCTACCTTTGGGATTCTTAATTCCTGATCAGCAACGATGATGCCAGCACCCGTAATTTTATTTTCCTTCATGATGTCAACGTAGTTGTAGCCGGAACGATAAAATTTCTCGGCAATATGCCAAAGATCATCTCCCTTAACTACTTTGTATGTAGCAATAATTTTGTCATTACTTTCAGAATTTAATGTTGTAGCAGCTTCTTGTTCGGTAAGAAGTGTTCCTTGCCAAGATTTCAGGTTCGTAGTACGGAAATAGTTAAAAATCAAGCCAGCAATAACCACCACGACAACTCCACCCATCACGGTGCTTATTGTGTTCTCGTTTAGTTTGAAAAACTTTAGGATATTTTTAATCCTTTTGGATGCAGTCTGTCCTTTGCTCATATATCTACATCTTATAGATTCTTTATGGGTTGTCAATAGGGTATTTTGATACAAAAAAAAAGACCGCCCGATGGGGCGGCCAAGGAAAACTATAATTAGTTTGGATGACTCCATCTATTCACTTGATGTCCACAAGTTGTACAGTGCAAAACTCCATCAATATCGTCCATCTGGTAAGTTTCATTGTAGACTCCAGATTTACACTCCAAACAAATTTCTCCGGTCATATCGATATTTGCATCATCGGTACGGGGAATAGGTTCTTCTTGAACAGGCACATCATTGGGTGGTTTACCCTTACACATTTAATCCTCCAATAATTGGAATGAACTTTCTCTCGAATTATATCAAAACATATCAAAAATCACCCACAAGGGGTGATTTAGAATTTAGCGGGGCTGAAGGGGCTCGGTCACCGATATAAATAACAAATTTCATTGGGCTCGCCATTCAGGGGGCTCGGTCACCGGTTCTTGCTTCGCAAGCCCGTCGACCCCGGCGTTTGCCGCACGTTACGTGCCGCAATCCGCCATTCTCGCCCCTTGTCCAACATACTAAAAACCTCACCACAAGGGTGAGGTTTTACTAGCGGGGCTGAAGGGGCTCGAACCCTCGACCTTCCACGTGACAGGCGGACGCTCTAACCAACTGAGCTACAGCCCCAAGCAAAATAACGAACCTCCATATTTTACCAGAATACGTTATAATTGACTAGTTAAATCATCTTAACGTTTTTACAGAAGATTTCAAAGTGATGATGGCTTTGAAAGAACCAGAAAGGAGCCAGAAATGGCTGTTCGATTATACGTAGGGAACCTTCCCTATAGTGCTACCCAGCAAAAACTCCAGGAGATTTTTTCTCCATTCGGAGCTCTAGGCGAGTGCACAGTTATTTCAGATAAATTCTCCGGCAGGAGTAAAGGATTCGGCTTTGTCGAATTCGAAGACGCAGAAGCTGCAAAAACCGCCATCGAAAAGATGAACGGAACTGACCTCGAAGGTCGCAACATCATCGTCAACGAAGCTCGTCCAAAAGAGGATCGTCCCGCCCGTAGTTTTGGAGGCCGCTAAAATTGCCTTTTAATTAGAATCGAATTAAATCGATTTTTAATCAGAAAAGCCGCCAATCTCCCTAAAAAGAGAAAGGCGGTTTTTCGTGATTTTGAGTATATGAAAACAGTGTGAAACATAGAGTAAATATATTACTCATATTGTAAGATCATATTATTTTCTAGAATAAATGTGTCGGCTTGCACCTAGTGATAGAATAAATACAGTTATTATTTAAAATAATAAAAAATGATCGGTTACATAATATTTGGAGTATTACTTATTCTCGCTTTCTACGTCGTTTCTCAATACAACTGGTTCCAAACAACCAAAACTAGGATCACAGCTGCTATTCAAGACATTGGAAATCAGCTTAAGCGTCAATCAAGTCTCATCCCAAATCTAGAAAACTCAGCCAAAGGATATCTAAAACACGAAAAGGGAATTTATGAAGAGATAGTTTCTGCCAGAAAATCAGTAGAAAAAGCAGCTGGAAGTAAGGATATGTCCAAGATCGAAGCAGCCTCAGACGCTATCAGTAATTTGGTTCCCAAGCTTCAAGTTCTAGTCGAAAGCAATCCTGAGCTCAAAGGAGCCGATGTTGTTACTCGTTTAATGGATGAGCTTCGTGACACCTCAGACAAGCTTATGTATGCCCGTAGAGTCGTTATCGATCTATCTGCAGAGTTCAATATTAGAGTAGTCACCATCCCCTCAAGTATCATTGCCAATATGTTTGGATTCAAAGAACAAAAAGGCATTGCTACCCCCACAGAAGGTGATCATCTAGAGGTAGGTAAGGGCGAAATGTCCGACCCCAAGATTAGTATATGAAGACGTACTACGATTTAGTTTCGGCCAACAAGGCCCGAAGTGGCGTGGTTATCGCCTGTTTCATAGCGTTCATTACTGCAGCTACATATCTTATTTGTTACACCCTCGGTTTTGATCTATCTGCTGTCGGAATTGCTTTGATAATATCTGGTGCCTTAAGTTTTGTAAGTTACTATTACTCCGATCAAATTATTCTCTCCATTTCAGGGGCTGTTCCTGCCAACAAAAGAGATCATTTTGACTTCTATACTGTAGCGGAAAATCTATGCAGACCAGCAGGAATTCCCATGCCAAAACTCTTCGTGTTAAACGATCCTGCAATGAATGCTTTTGCAACGGGTAGAGATCCACAACACGCTGTTGTCTGCGCAACCACAGGATTGCTCGCCAAACTAGACAGAACAGAACTAGAAGGGGTGGTTGCTCACGAAATGAGTCACATCAAAAACTACGACACACGTCTAATGAGTATTGTGACGATCTTGGTTGGTCTTATTGCTCTTCTTTCTGATGTACTATTACGAACAAACATTCGAGGAAAATCAGATAGAGACAATAGCGGTAATATTGGAGCAATTTTGATGATTGCAGGCTTTGTTCTAGCACTTCTTTCGCCAATCATAGCTCAGCTTATCCAGTTGGCAATTTCCAGAAGAAGAGAGTTTCTTGCTGATGCAACTGGAGCCTCAATTACGAAATATCCAGAAGGCTTGGCAAGTGCTCTGGAAAAATTATCTGCAAGCACAATTCCACTTCATCAAGCAAACAAAGCTACAGCCCATCTTTTTATCGTAAACCCTCTAAAAAACCGTAAAAACGTATCACAATGGTTTATTAATCTTTTCAATACTCATCCACCTCTTGCAGAAAGAATCAAAGCGCTGCGATCATGATCAAGGATGTTTCATTTGTTTCTGAACAGCTTAAAGGTCAGACTTTTCAAAATGAGAAGTTCCAAAACTGTAAATTTGCTATGCAACAGTTCAAGTTTTCAAATTTTGAGAACTGTACTTTTGAGTTTTGTGATTTTAGTAATGCGATCATAAACTCGACTTCGTTCGAAAATTGTTCATTTTCTGAGTGCAAGCTCAGCTGGATAAATTTCAAAGACACCAGCCTAATTAAGTGTCGATTTGAAAAATCAATTCTTGAAGGTGATACGTTTGAAAAACAAAAACTATCTGATTGTGTATTCGAAGACTCAGACCTATCTTCGAACTACTTTTTAAACTGTAATCTTCAGACAGGAAGCATCATTGGCTCAAATTTATTTAAAACAGTTTTTGATCATACAAATCTCTCTGGAGCCAGTCTTTTGGGATCAAATTTAACCGGAGTGTTGTTCCAAGACTGCAAGATAAACAAGACCGAAATAGATCTCGATGGGTTCATTTCCTTTGGACAATCAAAAGGGTTTGTACTGGAGGCTCAAAATAAGGGATAATAGGAGACTGTGAATTTAAAGATCACCAAACTAGAGAAGCAATACAATCAGCCATTGCTAAACGATATAACCCTTAATCACTCAGGGAATGGAGTTGTGGCGCTTATTGGGGACAATGGTTGCGGAAAGTCGACTCTTTTAAAAATCCTTGCTGGATTAGAGGAACAAGACGGTGGAAAGATTGAATGGGGAGGTAATCCAAGGATTGGATATTTACCTCAGGAAATTGAATCGTTACCCACACTATCCGGAGGACAAAAAAAGATAGCTCTTCTTGCTGATTTGATTTATTCAAATCAATATGACGTATTGCTTCTTGATGAGCCAGACAATCACTTGGATATCGAAAATAAAGAATGGATGGCAAACGCCATTAGCTCATTTGATGGCTTAGTAATTCTAATTAGTCACGATCGTCACGTTCTCAAAAAAATAACAACTCATACATGGCTTGTTGAAGATCACGAAATTCGAACGTATCCTTTCGGTTTCAGAAAATTTTCTACAGAATACGATAAAGAACAAGATGCTCTAGAGCACCTCTTCCACGTTCAAGACAAAGAACACAAAAGGTTAAAAGAACTTGTTGAGAGATTTAGAGCCAAAGCCGCAAGTGGACCAAAGGTCGCTAAGTATTATCATGCTCTTGAAAAGCGTCTAGCTCGTTTTGAGGCTGATATGGTCAAAGATCCAAAAGCCAGAGACGTTCATATTGAGTTAAAAACTCAGCTTTCAGGAAAACAAATCAAAAACAAACTCGCAATCATGGTTAGAGACATATCCTTTTCTTATGGCGAAAACCAAATCTTTGATAATGCCCAGATGTATGTCGAGGTCGGAGAAAAGGTCGCTCTAGTCTCAGGAAACGGAACAGGAAAAACGACATTGATTAAATTGATTCTTGGGATGCTTGAACCCCAAGACGGTGTTGCCAAAACTGGAGAAAACTTAAAAGTTGGCTATTACTCTCAGGAGCATTTGGAAACGCTTCCTGCAGACAGCACTCCAATTGATTGTTTTTGCAGTCGATTCCCCATGGCCGATTATGAAGCGGCAGCTGTCCTTCGCAAATTTTATTTCACCAAGCAAACTATCAAATCAAAAGTATGGACTCTTTCAGGAGGTCAAAAGGCACGTCTTCAGCTAGCATTATTTCTTTACACCAATCCAGATATCCTAATTCTCGATGAGCCTACCAATCACTTAGATTTGAAATCTGTTGCCGCCCTTGAAGAGTTTCTCGTCGATTACCCTGGAACCATTCTTCTTATCTCTCACGATCATGATCTTCTTAACAACATCTGTGACATCTTCTACGAAGTTAAAAACAAGAAAATTTCTTTTAAAACAAGCGATATATAAGGAATCATACGGAAAAAGAGAAGCTCGATATACAATGAGTTATGGAAGATTACATAAATAAAATAATAAATATCATTTCGGGAAACGGATATTATTTAACTAAGAATCTAAAACCAATTGTCACTTCATATTATTCGAATTCCGAAGAGTTGATCCAGGAGGAATATTCAGATTTATTTTCTTTAACGATATATTTTTCAGAGGAAATCCTTTTATCTTACCTGGGGTTCAATACATCAAAGTTTAATAGATTTTGGAAAGTAAATATTAAAAGTATTGCGAAGAAAAACTTTGAAAATATGTTGGTCTCGATTGCATCATACTTGATATATAAATTTTTAGACCCAATAAGAAAAACCAATAAATATGATATTGTAAAAAGAAATTTATTGGCTTCCGGAAAGGATATTTTTGAATTAAACACATTCAAAAAAACATTTTCATTATTGGAAGGAAATGAAAAAACAACCTCCGATGAAGGCATAAAATTGATGGATCAGGGGATAATAATCTATGAAATCATTTCAAAAGAATCAAATAATTCATCGTCCGAAATAGCGTCAAAAATAGCGTTCTCATCATTTATTGCAGAAACAATACCTGTTTTTCTTAATGCAGTAAAAGATATTAATAAAAAATGAACTAATCTGCATATTTGCTGATAAAATTCACCTATGCATACGGTCACAGTAACTCCAGATGAAGTCAAGAAAATAGGCAAACTTGCCAATCTGAAACTTCAAGACAACGAAGTTGATCTTTTTGCTGGTCAGTTCACCAAAACAATTGAGGTTGTCAATGAACTAAATGAGATAGACACAACCAACGTCGACGCCACTTATCAAGTCAACGGCCTGTCAAATGTGACTCGTGCCGATGAGGTTGATATGTCTCGTGTCCTCCCTCAAGAAATTGCCCTAAGAGAAGCTAAAAAGACTCACAATGGCTTTTTTGTAGTTGAAAGATTAATAGACTCAGACGCCGAAGAACTCATATGAAACAACTTCACGAACTCACCATCAAAGAGGTTCTCGACGGTTATGCTAATAAGGCCTTTAACTGTACAGACTTGGTCAAGCATTTTTTAAACCGTATCGAGAAATACAACCCTAAATTAAATATTTATCTATCACTAAATGAAAAAGTTCTTGAACAAGCAGCGGCTATCGATAGAGAAATTGTAGAAAAGGGGGTTACACGACCTCTTCTAGGAATTCCCATGGCCATCAAAGACAACTTTCTTACAGTTGGAATTAGTACTACGGCCAGTTCAAATATATTAAAAGGCTATATGCCTCAGTACGAATCTACAGTCACAGGAAAGCTTTTAGATGCTGGAGCCATTTTCTTGGGCAAAACAAATATGGACTCATTTGCCCACGGCTCAAGTACCGAAACCTCAGATTTTGGTCCAACTTTGAATCCTTGGAACACTGATAAACTTCCTGGAGGATCTTCTGGTGGATCAGCAGCAGCTATTGCGGCTCAGCTTGCTACGGTCGCTCTTGGATCAGAAACCGCAGGATCTATCAGACAGCCTGCAGCATGGTGTGGAGTAACAGGACTCAAACCAACCTATGGAAGAGCAGCCAGATATGGTTGTATTGCCATGGGAAGCTCTTTAGACTCCCCAGGACCGATTGGAAGAACGGTAGAAGATTGTGCCCTGATTACCGAAGTCATTTCAGGTCAAGACTCGCGTGATGCTACCACTTCACCCGCTCCCGTCGAAAAATACACAGAAAGTTTATATGCACCTGATCTTCGTGGAGTTCGCATAGGCATCGTCAAGGAATATCTTCTAAGTGAAATGCGTGATGATGTAAAAAATCTCATTCTAGACGCAGCAGACAAACTAAGATTGTTGGGAGCTACCGTCGATGAGATTTCTCTCATGGATCCTCGTTATGCTATTGGTGTATACACAGTCATTCAGAGATCTGAGGTCAGCTCAAATCTAGCTCGTTTCGACGGAATTCGATTTGGCCACAACAGAGACGCATTTTGTGAAGAAACAAAACGTCGTATTATGCTCGGTACATTCACTCTTTCAGCTGGATATTACGATGCTTTCTATAAAAAAGCTCAGGCTGTTCGCACAAAGATTGTTGATGAATTTGCAGAAGTCTTCAAAACCTATGATGCGGTCATTGGCGCCGTTTCCCCAGGCCCAGCTCTCTCAGTTGGAGCAAGTAAAAATCAACCCATGTTTGGCGAGATGGAAGATGTGTTAGTTGAGCCATCATCGATTGCTGGTCTTACCAGTGTTGGTTTACCTTGTGGCTTTGTAGACGGACTTCCAATCGGTTTACAAATTACTGCCGATCAGCTCAAAGAAAGTACAGCAATAAAAATTGCAGACTGCTTCCAACGTCACACAGAGTTTCAGTTATTTCCAGATTTAGATAAAACCATATGAAAGCCACTCCTTTAATCGGCCTTGAAGTCCATGTTGAGCTCGAAACAAAATCCAAGATGTTTTGTTCCTGTCCAGCAGATCATTTTGGTAAAGAACCAAACACTCAAACTTGTCCAGTTTGTTTAGGGTTGCCAGGAGCTCTTCCAGTTCCCAATGAAAAAGCAATTGAATCTTGTATGAAGATAGGCCTTGCTCTTAACTGTCATATCAATTCGGTGAGCAAGTTTGATCGCAAACAGTATTTCTATCCTGATTTGGCAAAGGGATATCAGATTAGTCAGTATGATCAGCCTTTCTGTTCTGACGGATTCATTCTTCTCGACTCAGGTAAGAGAATCGGTATTGAAAGAGTTCATATGGAAGAAGATACCGGTAAACTTCAGCATGTTCTTTTAGAAGGTAAAAAGGTTTCTCTTGTCGATTACAATCGCTCTGGAGTGCCTTTAGTCGAGATTGTTTCACGTCCAGACCTTTCTTCTTCGATAGAAGCCAAAGAATATCTCAAAAAAATTCACGAAATCATTAGAAGTATTGGAGTGTCCAGTGCCGATATGGAAAAAGGACAAATGCGCCTTGAGCCAACAGTCAACGTTTGTATCGAAACTGAATCAGGCACCCATTACACACCCCTAGCAGAGATAAAAAATATCAACTCCTTCAATTTTGCTTCTCAGGCAATAGAATTTGAAGTAGCCAGACAAATAGACGAAATCGAAAAAACAGGCGTCGAGAAAACTGCTATCAACAAAACAACCAGAGGCTATGACTCAATCAAGAAAATCACTTTCCTCCAGAGAACCAAAGAAGAAGCCAAAGATTACCGCTATTTCCCCGAGCCAGATATCCCTCCCTTTATCATCGAAAACGAACTAATCGAAAAACTCAAAGGTGAACTTCCCGAACTACCTGAGCAAGTGATCGCCAAACTCACAGAGAAAGGAATTGAGCTTAAATATGCCAAGATTCTTTACGCCAATCCAGATGCACTTGCTGTCATAAACAAATTCCAAGAAGACAGTGAAATTGAGATCTCTAAACTGGCAAGTTTAATAGCTAACAAAAAAATTGATATTGCAGGGGATGTAAAAGGGGAGTATCTCAAGGCAACTAAAGTTGGCAATACCAATACAGAAGAACTCAAAGCTGTTATTGAGAAAATCATTTCTGAAAATCCAAATATTGTCGCTGAATACAAAAAAGGCAAAACAAATGTTGCTGGTTTCTTTGTTGGTCAGGCCATGAAACAGACCCAAGGCCAAGCTGATCCACGAACTCTCAATCAGCTTGTCTCAGAGCTTCTCAATTCTTAAGACTTAAAGCAAATTGCTCCTTCTTTGATCCAGCTATAAGCAACAGTCCCGTCTTGGAAGACTACCAGTTGACGGACAAAATCTTTCTTAGGATCGTGCTTGGTTACATAGTCAGTGATGCGTACCAAGGTACCTTTGTAGTCATATACTCCGCCTCCCCAAACATGTCCATGGCACAGCAAAGCATTATTTTTAAGCCACAATCTGATCTTAAATAAATTCCATCTGGAAGGAGTGTCCGCACTTCTAGTACTGTCTGGATTCCCAATTGGCCAAGAAGAAATATTTTCACATCCGCTTCTTTTTAGTTTTTCAATAACTGCCTTGTATGTTTCTGGAGTATCAATTCCACCTTTTCGGAGTAGGACAGTTGCTCTGCACTGGAGTCCGTGTTTTCTTATATTTTTAAATATCTCACTATATTTTGGGTACTTACTGATTCGATAAACATTTCCTTGATCCTTTTCATTTATCTCATGGATAGACACGGCAATGGCCGTAAGTCCTAGTTCTTTCCAAAGAGGCAAATACTTATCGCAAAACTTTTCATTTCCCATCAATATTCCGTTGGTAAATAGATTTACGTTTGGAAAATATGCACCCTCTTTGGCTACTTCTTGATAATCTTTCAAGGCATTTGTTACTGCCAAAGGAGAACAGGTTGGCTTTCCACTACTAGTAAGAGATAAAGACCAACCACCATATCTAGCGGAAAGACGCAATGCAGACTTAAAAGTGCTCGGCATTTTATTGTCCGTTGGAGCTACCTTCTTTAGTTCCTTTGCTGCACAAAAGGCACAGTTTCCATTACAGACATTACTACCGAGGAGTGCACTCACGCTGTAGATTTTTTCTATACAAGCCATAGATTATTTTGATTATTAACTAGCTACATCCTAAGATCGAACACCAGATATTGATATGACAGCATAGACGTATTAAGGTAAAAATATAGTACAAAAACGTCAATATCTTGACATATAAATGTATAATCAGAATTATGAAATGTCCATTTTGTGATAGCGATCAACTAATTGTCACCAACTCCAGACCAACCAATAATGAAATGGAGATCTGGCGCAGACGGAAATGTCTTCATTGTGGAGGTCTCCTAACCACTCACGAAAAGATAGATCTTTCATATATTGTTGTTATCAAGCGATCGGGTAAGAGAGTTAAATACAACAGAGCCAAACTTTTCTCCAGTATTTATCAGGCTGTATTTGGCACAAAGAAAATGGATAGGGGAACAGCAGGGGATATCTCAGAGAAACTTCTGCAAAATGTAGAAAAAAATATACTGAGTTTAAAAACAAAAGAACTCAGCTCAGAAGATATCTTTAAAATTACAGTAAAAGTCCTAAACGACACCTTTCCTGATAGTTGCCTTCGTTACATTGCCTATTTTTCCAAGACTAAAGAACTTCAAAATTTATTCCTCAGCAGATTCTAAAGAATACTTAATCTTCTTTTCTTTGAGAATCCGAGCTAATTTGTCATTCTTTTGATCAGTAGACAAAACATGGATGTGAATATCATCTTGATTAACTGATTTCTGGATTTCTCGTATATAGAGCTGACTCATCACGGACAGTACTTCATCTTCATCTTTTTTATCGAAATTAATTGAATAAGAGAATCCTTTTGTGCCATATTTGTACTGTAAAAATGCAATTGGGTTTAACATCAAAATCAAAAATACCGTTAATGCTGCAGGAATATAAAAACCGGAACCAATAGCCACACCCACCGCAGCCGTTGTCCAGATGGTGGCAGCAGTTGTTACTCCAGAAAGGCGATTACCATTTTTGATAATTACTCCAGCACCAAGAAAACCAACTCCAGTTACTACCTGAGCCATAATTCTTGTTGGGTCTTGCCCAAGAACTCCCAAACTATCGGCAATAAAAATTGATAGACTTGCAAACAAGGCTGAACCAACACAGACCAACATTTGAGTCTTGAGCCCTGCAACTTTTCCGCTCCTCTCACGGTCATATCCAATCAACATTCCCGCTATAAAAGAAATTAGTAAGCGAAAAGCGATTGTTAGCTGTATCGAAAGCTCTGTAATCATATAAAAAGTTTACACCACTTGATAATTTCTCACCAACCCCCGAAGATAGGTAGTAGTAACATATTAAAGATGCCAAAGTTTACCCACCTACATGTACATACAGAATTTTCCCTATTAGATGGTCTTGCTAAGATTGGAAAACTTGTAGCCAAAACAAAAGAATTCGATCAAACACATCTAGCCATTACTGATCATGGCACCATGTATGGCGCTATAGAGTTTTACAAGAAGACCACCAAAGAAGATATCAAACCAATTATTGGTTGTGAAGTATATCTTGCCAAGAACTCTCGTTTTGATAAAGAAAAGCAAGATGCCAATCACCTTATTCTTTTATCAGAAAACTACGAAGGTTATCAGAATCTCATGAAGATAGTAACGACAGGCTTTATGGAAGGTTTTTACTATAAACCTCGTGTAGATAAAGAAGTTTTAGCCAAGTACTCAAAAGGAATTATATGTACCACTGCCTGTCCCGCTGGAAGAGTTCAAAAGTTACTTGTGGAAGACAGCTACGAAGCAGCCAAAAAAGAACTACAAGAATACGAACAAATATTTGGCAACAACAACGTTTTTATAGAGCTTCAACGACACCACTTTGATCAATTTGCTTTATCTCCATCTGTCCCGTCGGAAATTAAGCCAAGACTTATGGAGCTCCATGAGAATCAACAAAAAGGAGAAAAGGGCTTAATCAAATTGAGCCGAGAGCTAGGTATTCCTCTAATAGCCACAAACGACTCACACTATATAAACAAAGACGATGCTGCCGCTCAAGATGCATTAGTGTGTGTCCAGTCTGGCAAGATGTTGAGCGATATTAATCGTATGCGTTACATCGATACTCCTGATTTCTATCTTAAGTCTCCAGACGAAATGGCTTCAGAGTTCGAAGATCTTCCAGAAGCTATTGAAAATACGCAAAAACTAGCTGATCGTTGTAATGTCGAGATAAAATTGGGTGAATGGTACTTCCCCAAAATTGCACTTCCAGAAGGCAAAACAGCAGGAGAGGCACTAAGAGACAAGGCTTATGAAGGTGCCAAAGAAAGATTCCCAGAGATAACAGAAGAAATTACCAAGCGCATAGATTACGAGCTTGAAGTTATTGAAAACAAAGGCTACTCACCCTATTTTCTGCTGGAATCTGGCATAGTAAATTACGCCGACGAGGTAGGTATCTATACCAACACCAGAGGTTCGGCAGCAGGTTCACTAGTTTCATATTGCTGCGGTATCACGACGGTCGACCCGTTAAGATTCAGACTTCCATTTGAACGTTTCCTTAATCCGTTCCGTCCATCTCCTCCAGATATTGATCTTGATGTTGCAGATATTCATCGAGACGAACTGATTAAATACTTAGCCGATACTTACGGTAAAGAAAAAGTAGGTCAAATCTGTACCTTTGGCACCATGAAAGCCAGAGCTGCAGTTCGTGATATTGGTCGTGTCATGGGCATGCCATACTCCAAAGTTGATTTGATAAGCAAAAGCATTCCAGAAGGCAGTCAGGGCTTTCCTATGACCCTCAAAAAGGCACTAGATATCACTCCTGAGCTCTTGAAAATGAGAGAAACAGATCCAGAAGTAGCCAAACTACTAGCTATGGCTCAAAAGGTAGAAGGAAATGCTCGACATATTTCTGTACATGCAGCTGCTGTTATTGTTGGTCCCGATGACTTAGTCAAATTCACACCGCTTCAGTTAGAAACTGGTGGAGGAGATCGAGTAATTACTCAGTACGAAATGCATGCCAGTGAAGATGTGGGCATGATCAAACTCGATATTCTCGGTATTTCCAATCTCACCATCTTGGCGAACGCTGTCAAAATTGTTGAGGCTTTATACGACGTAAAAATTGACATTAAAAAGCTGCCACTAGACGACAAAGAAACCTACGAGATGCTAGCGCGAGGAGAAACCTTTGGCGTTTTTCAAATGGCTGGTGGAGGAATGACAAAATATCTCATGGATCTTCATCCAGAACGTATTGAAGATCTAATGGCTATGGTTGCGCTGTATCGCCCTGGTCCTATGGGTTCAATCCCTGAGTACATTGAAAGAAAAAGAGATCCAAGCAAGATCAAGTATTTTGTTCCGGGTTTAGAAAAGATTCTTGATATGTCCTACGGAATCATTACTTATCAGGATGATGTTTTATTTATGGCTATTGATCTAGCCGGATACAACTGGGAAGAAGCCGACAAATTCCGTAAAGCTATTGGAAAAAAGATCCCTGAAGAGATGGAAAAACAGCACTCCAAATTTGTGGACGGTTGCGTCGAGTTTGGTCATATTCCACGAGACAAAGCAGAAGAGCTATTCAAACAAATCGAAACCTTCGCAGCATATGGCTTCAACAAAGCGCACGCAGCCTCATACGGAATAGTTTCTTACTGGACTGCATACGTCAAAGCTCATTATCCGGTAGAGTACATGACTTCATTGATGTCTGTTGAAGCTGATGATACTGATAAAGTTGTTACCGCTATTGGAGAGTGTGAGACTTTAGGAATTAGAGTTCTTTCTCCGGATATTAATGAATCTCTTACTGATTTTACCGTTATCGATTTGGCAGAAGATCAATGGCTTGAAGAAGGAAGGGCCAGATCAACAGGAAAGGCTATCCGTTTTGGACTATCAGCAATCAAAAACGTTGGTGAGTCGGCAATTACTGCCATATTAGCTGCTCGAAGTAATGGAGACTTTAAGTCATTTACTGATTTTTTAAGAAGAGTAGATCTCTCCAAGGTTAATAAAAAAGTCGTTGAGTCATTGATTAAAGCAGGAGCTCTTGATCGTTGGGGAAATAGAGCCCAGCTACTTTCTGCTCTTCCAGTAATAAGAGACAACACGGTCAAGCTTCAAAAGGGCAAAGATAGTAGTCAGGTTGGCTTGTTTGCCACAGTTGCCCACGAAGAAGACGTTACCGATCATTTACCTGATGTACCTGAGATGCCCCTTGATGAAAAACTTAAAATGGAAAAAGACCTACTTGGTTTTTATCTTACAGATCATCCTGTGAAGAAAATAATGCGCATCGTAGCCAATCAAATCTCCCATAAAATAAACACACTCGATCCAACTCTTCATTTAAATCAAATTGTGACCCTTGCAGGAGTAATATCAAGAGTTAGGTTGGTAAATACCAAGAAAAATAACTCTAAGATGGCTTTTGTTACTCTCGAGGACGACACCAAAAGTATTGACTGTGTCATTTTCCCCAAACTATATGCCGAAAACCCTCTCAATTTTCTAGAAGATACAGCACTAATAGTCAAAGGTAAAGTAGATAACCGTGATGACAAAATTCAAATAGTAGTTGACTCAGTTTCTCAGATTGATACCAAGCTCACACCACAAGACATGATTCATGAAATATTCGTTCGAAATGGTACTCCTAAAGATCGTCTGGAAAAGGTAAGTGAACTCCTAAAGACCCACAAGGGAGACCACGAAATCACAATTGCCATAGAGTCTGGAAACAATTTAAAGAAAATAAAGCTACCGTACAAAGTCGATTACACCCCAGAACTAGAGAAACAGGTGGAAAAAACGCTCGCGGGCTGATAAAATAACGATGCTTTAAATAACTATTTAATCAAAATGGCAAATCAAATCAAATGGCAGGACAAAATTGAGTTCGGTGTCGGAGACACAATAAAAGTTTCTCAGACCATCAAAGAAGGTGAAAAAACACGTACTCAGGCTTTTCAGGGTATTGTTATCGCCATTCGTGGTGAGGGACAAGGAAAAAGCTACATCGTGCGCAAAATCGCCGTTGGCGGTGTTGGTGTAGAGAAAATCTACCCTATCAATACCCCTACAGTTACTGGAATTGAGATCATCAAAAAAGGTAAGGTCAGACGCGCCAAGCTTTACTATCTCAGACATCTCTTGGGTAAAAAGGCTACTAAAATCAAAGACGTCTTTGTTCGCAAACAATCAGCTTCTATCGAAGTTCCTTTTGAGGTTTCTAAATCTGAAGGCTCCTCCAAAGAAGAAAACGTTCGACCAGAACCAGTCAAGGTAAAAAACGCTCCTAAGGTTGAAGTGGTTAAAGAGAAGAAAGTCAAAAAAGGCCCAAAGAAAATCGTTCGCAAAGAAAAAGTATTTGTCCGCTAATAAAAATTAAAAACAGAAAAGCCCAGGGAAACCTGGGTTTTTTGTTACCTTAATAGAAATGAGTTAACATGTAGATATGTTGGAAATAATTCTTTCTGTTGCATTAGTCATCTTCTTCTACATGACTGGCTGGTTTATTCTCGCTGCCCTCACCAAAAGAAATGATGTAGCGGATATAGCTTGGGGACTAGGATTCATTGTCGTTGTCTATTATCTATATGCGCTTTCCCAAAATAACTCACCAAATCTATTTCTAATTATCTTGCTTACCACTTTCTGGGGTATTCGACTTGCAACACATATTTATCGCCGTTTAATCAAGAGGTCGGAAGACGCTCGTTATGTGGAAATGAAAAAAGACTGGGGCAGGTGGTACTACGTCCGCACCTATCTTCAAGTCTTTTTACTTCAAGGTTTATTTATGTTGTTGATCTCAACATCTGCCATCGTAGCTTCAATCAACTATGTCGATACTCTTCACTGGATAAATATAGTCGGTGTCGTAATATGGATAATTGGCTTTTATTTTGAAACATTAGGAGACCTTCAGCTTTCACAGTTTATAGCCAACCCAGAAAATAAAGGCAAAATAATGACGACTGGTCTTTGGCGCTTTACCAGACACCCTAATTATTTCGGAGAAGTATCTCAATGGTGGGGGATTTTCCTAATAGTTATAACCTTACCCATTGGGTTGCTGGCTATCATTAGTCCTCTTACCATTTCATTTTTGATTCTTAAGGTATCCGGAATCCCCATGCTTGAGAAAAAATATGAAGGAAGAGCGGACTTCGAAGAATACAAAATGAAAACTAGTGCCTTTTTCCCAATGCTTCCGAAAAAACTTTAGAGAAAGCGTTTACCCAATAGATACCCTCCGCCAGCTGCAATCATAGTAACTGTTGCGCCCCAAATGATATCAATCACAGTAATAAACCATGGCCAGTTTTTGATTGTGGCAAGGTTTGTTAAATCGTATGTGGCATAACAAAAAGCTCCAAATAAAGCGCCCAAAAGAAGAGCTTTACCGAATGAACTTTCTCGGAGGGCAGGGGATACCGCAAAAATTACAATACCAATTACATATCCAAGATAAAAGATACCGGCAGCGATCCAGTTTGGATTTGGAGCCATCAGGTATCCCAGATGCTTGGCATAAAAATTCTTTGCAATTACAGTCAACCAAAATCCATCAACCAACAAATACACAGGTAATGTTAATAAATAAAGCTTAATTGCTTGAAAAGTATCTATCATAACTAAAATATACATCAAAAAAATCCCCGGGGTTCAATCCGGGGAAATATTTAACTAATAAAGGTACCGATAATCTGTTTACGTAAGATTCGCTCGATATTTTCCAAGTCGGAAATATCAAAAACAATGATGGGAATGTTTTTCGTTTTACAAATCGCAAAAGCAGTTGAGTCCATTACCATAATGTTCTTTTCTAGAGCCTCTTGGAATGTCAGGCTCGAAAACTTTTGAGCTGTTTTATCCATTTTTGGATCAGCTGTATAAACGCCATCAACAGTTGAACCCTTCAGTAAGATTTCGCAATTCAGCTGATAAGCATAGTGCGCAGCAGCGGTGTCTGTCGAATATCCAGGAACGCCCATGCCGCTAGCAACAATTACCACACGACCTTTTTCCAAATGTCTTCGAGCTCTTTTCAGAATGTATGGCTCGCACACTTCTTTCATTTCAATTTTTGACATCAATCTCGAATGCACTCCGATCTTTTCCAACTTTCCTTGAAGTGCAATACCATTTTGTACGGTTGCCAACATTCCAATATAGTCTGCCATGGGCAGATCAAAATTTTCATTTGTAAGGTTTCGACCGCGGAATATATTACCGCCGCCTACTACAATAACCAAATCTGTTCTGTGAATGTTTCGCAAATGAGCGATATATTTGGCAATATTTTCCACCTTTTCAAAGTCAATTCCCATTCCGTTTTCATCACCAAATAACTCACCAGTAAGCTTTAGCAATACTCGTTTATATTCCACACGAACCTCCTCATTAATTAAATGTGCTTCAATCCTGGATATTTTATCATTTTAAGGAGACTAATCTCATTTTAAGCAAAAATTCAGCAAGCAAGTATAATCTAGCAACATGAGAATATTAGTCGTAGAAGATGAACATAGGATAGGTACATCAATCAAAAAAGGTCTTGAGATGGAAAAATATGCCGTAGATCTGGCTTTTGACGGCAGAGACGGCTTTGATCTGGCATCTACTGAAGAATATGATTGTATGATTTTGGATCTCATGCTTCCTGGGATGGACGGTATCACTATCTGCAAAAAACTTAGAGATCTAGAGATCCATACTCCAATATTAATTTTGACAGCCAAAAGTCAAACTGAAGACAAGATTAATGGCTTGGATTCAGGTGCTGATGATTATCTTACAAAACCATTTTCGTTCGAAGAATTATTAGCCAGAATCAGAGCCTTGGTTAGAAGACCATCGAGTGGACACAATCCAATACTCAAGGTGGGAGATCTTGAAATGGATACAATTAGTTTTTCTGTCAAAAGAGGAAACACTCCAATTAATCTTTCAAGTAAAGAATACTCACTTCTCGAGTACCTGATGCGACAATCTGGAAAAATAATTTCCAAAGATCAAATAACTGGTCATGTATGGGATTATGATGATGATATTCTTCCAAATACTATAGAAGTATATATAAGAAAACTAAGACAAAAAATTGAAGCTCCGTTTAAAGACAAAAAACCATTATTAATAACTGTAAGAGGCTTTGGTTATAAAATTGAAAGCTAATGTTTCAAAAAGCTAGGCTAAAACTAACTGCGTGGTATTTGGTAATAATTACCGTAATTTGCTTCATGTTAAGCTTGGTGATCTTCCGTATTCAAATGAGTGAGGTGGGGCGTTTTGCTAAAGCACAGAGAATAAGGATCGAAAGACAGTACATAAATAAAGAGTTCTTCCCTCCTGAGCCTCCTCAGATTGATCCCGAACTTATTGAAGAGACACAAAAAAGATTATTAGAAAATCTATTAATACTAAACGGAGTCATAATTATCATCTCTGGTGGGTTTGGCTATCTATTAGCCGGTAAAACACTTAATCCCATCAAAGACATGGTAGATGAACAAGACAGGTTTATTTCTGATTCATCTCACGAGTTCAGAACTCCACTAACCTCGCTAAAAAGCTCTATGGAAGTGGCGCTTATGGACAAAAAACTAAGACTTGAAGATGCTCGAAAACTGATTGCTGAAAACATCGAAGATGTAAACAGACTTCAAAAATTATCTGATTCATTAATTCAACTTACGAGAAAAAACTCTAAACAAGGGTTAAAAATTGGTAGTATCGATTCAAAAAAGATAATAGAAAATGCAACAAAACAAATTAAAGGTCAGGCAGAAAAAAAGCACATTCAAATTAAAACTAGTGTAAAAAACGTCAAATTCCAAGGTGACGAAGAGAAGCTCACCAATCTATTAGTTATCTTCCTTGAAAACGCCATAAAATATAGCCCAAAAAATAAGAGTGTAAGTGTAAAAACATGGAAAACAAAGCAGTGTGTACATTTTTCCGTAAAAGATCGTGGAATTGGAATAAATCAAAAAGACCTTCCTCATATTTTTGATCGATTTTTCAGAGCAGATACCTCGAGATCTAGTCTCAAAACTAGTGGTCATGGCCTGGGGCTTTCAATTGCCAAAATGATTATTGATCAACACAAAGGCTCAGTATCTGTCAAAAGTGATGAAAAGAAAGGCTCAGTATTTTCAATTCGATTTCCTCTCAAGCTTGTCTAAACTAGTGTAAATTTTCAGCTTCCATTAAGCTAACCAAACTAAAATTCAACTTATGAACTTAAGAAACATATTTTCTGGTGTCAAAAATTGGATTGTAAAACTTCCTCTTGTTTTCAAAATTCTTATTCCTTGCGCCATATTGGGATTGGGATATTTTGGATATACCAAAATCCAAAGCAATCAAACAAAAGTTACCTACACAAACTACACAGTTGAAAAAGGTACACTGATGACAACCACTACAGCTTCAGGAACAATCACCTCCGGCGATACTACATACATTACGACAGGTGCGTCAGGAACTGTCAAAAAAGTTTATGTAAAAAACGGAGACACTGTTAGCAAAAATCAAAAAATTGCCGAAATTAGTTTAGATGATTTAGGTCAAGAAACACAAACTACAGCTTGGAACAACTATCAAGAAGCTCTAGTTGGTGTCGAATCCGCCCTCTCTCAAAAAGAAACAGATTATGTCAATGTCATGCAAAAAAAGGATGCTATGGACAAAGCCGAAACAGCCAAAAGAGATGGTCATTCTGGGGGTTGGAACAATGCAACACACAATCCATACACAGAAAACGAGTTAGCAATACTTGATAGACAATACGACGAAGCAGTTGCCAATTACAATGCGGCCCTAGCCAACAGCTCAA
Source organism: uncultured Pseudomonadales bacterium (assembly GCA_964564895.1). Taxonomy (GTDB): domain Bacteria; phylum Patescibacteriota; class Microgenomatia; order UBA1400; family MFAQ01; genus UBA2277. Next base: position 29,378 of record CAZMCB010000007.1, read on the forward strand.
TCTCGGGTGCCAATGTAGAACTAGCACGAGCAAAAGTAAGCGCTGCATATAGAAACTATCAAAAAGTATCTAGTACTATCTACGCTCCTGCTGATGGAATATTAAATAACTTAGTCTTAGCAGAAGGTGTGGCTTTGGCAAGTTCGAGTGACTCCTCAATCACTGTTAGTACAGGATCGAATGCATCAACAGAATCACAATCTGTCACCTCAAAACAAATTGGTGCAATCAAAAATCCTGATGGACAGTATCAAGTAACTGTAAGTCTTACCGAAGTTGATGTCACAACAGTTGCTTCAGGACAAAAAGCTACACTCACACTTGATGCGTATCCAGACAACACACTTACAGGAACAGTTCTCGCCGTAAGTACAGGTGGAAGTGTAAGCTCAGGTGTCACCTCGTATACAGCCATAATCCTTCTAGACAAGACAACCCTTAATCTGTATACCAACATGGCCGTTAGTGCCACCATAATCACAAGTTCAAAAGATAATGTGCTTCTTTTAGATACTTCCGCCATAAATACAAAAGGTGCCACATCCACAGTTCTAATTAAAAAAGATGGAAAAATATCTTCAGTTTCTGTAGAGACAGGTGACTCAAACGACACTCAGACAGAAATTAAATCAGGTTTATCAGAAGGGGATGTCGTGGTAACAGAAACGATCAAATCTAGCTCAACCAAATCAACCGGAAGCAGCACTTCACTATTTGGTGGCACTACAAATAATAGAGGTGGAATGCCTGGAGGCTTCTAAACACAGAAATGAATAAAACTATTATTGATATTGATCATCTCTCAAAGGTTTATAAAACTGATCTGTTAGAAACAATCGCCGTAGATGATGTTTCTTTCAAAATAGAAAAGGGTGAGTTTGTTGCCATCATGGGTCCATCTGGATCAGGCAAATCAACTCTCATGCACATTATTGGTGCACTAGACAAGCCAACAAGCGGAACATATATCCTCGATGGAGAAAACGTTGAAAAATTATCAGACGATGAACTATCTGATATTAGGAATCGTAAAATCGGTTTTGTTTTTCAAGCTTTTAATTTGCTTCCAAGAACTTCTTGTTTAAAAAACGTTATGCTCCCTATGGCCTATGGAGGAATTTCAAAAGAAAAAAGAGAAGAGAAAGCCAAAAAGCTTTTAACCATGGTAGGTCTCGAAGACCGAATGTATCACACCAGCAATCAAATATCGGGTGGACAGCAGCAACGTGTTGCCATAGCCAGATCACTTGTTATGAATCCGTCACTTCTACTTGCAGATGAACCCACAGGAAATATTGCTTCAGCTCAAGCAGAGGAAATCATGGCCATTTTTCAAAATTTAAATGATGAAGGCAATACTATCGTAATGATCACACACGAACCAGATATTGCCGAACACGCCAAAAGAATCATTGTTATCAAAGATGGAAAAATTGTCAAAGACGGCACCACGCATCAGCAACGAATAGTAACTAAAAAATAAAATGGATCTTACTGGACAATTTATAGACAGCATTGGAATGCTCAAACTAAATAAGATGCGTACGGGGCTGGCCATTCTTGGTATTGTTATTGGAATTGGCTCAGTAATTGCTCTCGTTTCATTAGGGCAGTCCACCCAACAGTCGATTACTTCAAGTATTCAATCGCTAGGATCAAATTTACTTACCATCTCGCCGAGCCGACAAAGAACTGGCATGATCCAAGGATCAAGTCAGTCAACCACACTAACCAACGCAGATGCAACGGCGATAGAAACTTCTTCATCCATAACTAATGTAAAAACAGTCTCCCCAGAGTACTCAAATCGAGCACAAGTAGTGACAGGAGAAAATAATACAAATACAACCATTATTGGAGCAACCCCTGCTTATGTGTCAGTACACAACGTAACTGTTGAAAGTGGAACTTTCATAACGACAAAAGATGTGACTTCTCAAACAAGAGTTGCTGTACTTGGACCTACAACAGTCTCCAATTTATTTGGAGATGGAGTAAATCCATTAGGGCAGTCAATAAGAATAGGGAGTCAGTACTTCACAGTCATCGGTGTTACCAAATCTAAAGGGGGATCTGGAGTCAGTCAAGACGATAGAATTTTTGTTCCTCTTTCAACTGCCCAAAAAATATTATTTGGGGCCAAAAATTTATCATCAATATCGGTCGAAGCAAAGAGTGCAGATGTTATGGTTGATGCGGCGAACGAGATTGGATATCTCTTACTATCCAGACACAAAATTAAAGAAATATCCAAAGCAGATTTCACCATTATGTCGCAAGAAGATATTCTTAGCACTGCCTCGTCAATAACTGGAACTCTCACCTCGCTCCTGACGGGTATTGCTGCCATATCACTTCTCGTTGGAGGTATCGGCATCATGAATATTATGCTTGTTACAGTTACAGAAAGAACTAGAGAAATTGGACTTCGTAAGGCGTTAGGGGCCAAAAAGAAAACTATCGTCACCCAGTTTCTGATGGAATCAGTAATTTTGACTTTTGTTGGTGGCATTCTTGGAATCATACTTGGAGTTTTAGTGTCTTACATCTATTCAAGAGTAAATTCGTCGACATTCTTTATATCGATAAGTTCAGTTGGGATAGCATTTGCAGTATCTGCAGCAATAGGGATTCTTTTCGGCTGGTATCCAGCTAGAAGAGCTTCTAATCTTCAGCCAATTGAAGCGCTTCGTTATGAATAATTCAGCCATATTTCAGAATATTTAGATATAAACATCAATATGAACAAAACAATTTTAGTTCCAATTGTCACAGGTGTATTAACTCTTTTAATAGGGTTTGTCGGAGGGTCAGCATATCAAAAACATAAGTTGCCATCTGCTCCTTCAGAGTTTGGCCAACAGCGAGTATCTACTACTTCTACAGCGGCTAGAGATAGGCTTATGAGAAGTAATGCCCCAGTAAGTGGAAAGATAATAAAAGTCGATAGTACAAGCATCACTGTCCAAACTCAAGATGGTAGTAATAAGATTGTTCTAATCTCTGATCAAACTAAGGTAAACAAAACAACAGAAACAGATAAGGCTGATCTGGTTGTTGGTGCTGAAGTAATGGTGATCGGAAATACTACAAACGGTGCGGTAAGTGCACAATCCATCTCTCTTGGTACCAACTTTATGCGCTCTCAAACAGTTCCAACTCCTTCTATCTCAGCAAAATAGCTGTAGTAGAATTGGTTTCATGGATTCAATCAATTTTATATTCGAACACGGAAAAGGGTGTAGCGGCAAAGACACTCAGGCGCACTTAATACACGAACACCTAGGGGAAAACGCCATTGAGCTATCTACGGGTGACATCTTTAGAAGTGCTACGAAGGGGGTTGGGGAATATGCTCGATTTAAAAGCGTATTTGATCCATATATTGAAGAAGTAAATATTCGAGGAGGATTAATCTCAGACAAGCCCATTGTAGATGTCGTAAAAATCATCGTCGCCGAACAAATAGAAAAAGGTATCACCAACTTCATTTTTACTGGTTTCCCTCGTACTGTAGTCCAGCTCAATCTGGTAGACGAGATGCTCAAAGAACTCAATGCAGAGAGCACTCATATATTTTTCGATGTCTCCGACGACGAAATCAGAGAAAGAGCAGCTCGTCGTTTAGAAAATGCAATAGCAAAAGGAGAAGATCCAAGACCAGAAGATAAGCCAACTGTAGTTGAAGACAGGTTAAAAACCTACAGAGACAATACATATCCAATGATTCTTAAACTAGATCTAGAAAATAGACTAATCAAAATTAACGGAGAGGGAACAATTCCTGAAGTCGGCGAAGAAGTATCAAGAAGTTTGTTCAAAGAAAGATAAAAAAAAGCCGTGGTTAAACCACGGCTCGAGTTAATGTTTTTTGTCTTTCCGAACTAGAATCTTCACAGCGAAGGACAAGATGCGGAAAAGAGACAGATACTGAGGCATCTTTTGGTGCCGACGCTAATATTTTTGAAAATGAAAGAATATATTCGAAATTGATAAGGTGGTAAAGGGCTTCACCCATTTCTGCAACATAATCTTTTCTAAACTCATTTGATAAGTTTAGAGGTACTCTGACAAGTTCTTCGGCATTAAATCCTAGATAATCAATCTTTGGATCAGCCTTTGAACATACTTTCAGAGTCATCTCCAAAAACCATTTACCTTCGGTTGATAGATTTGTGTCCAAAACATCCTCCTTTTAAATTTGCTTGTGTGAATTATAACAAAAAACCTCCCTACAAAGGGAGGTTTAATAAAACCAAACTAAGCACTACAAGCGAAAAATACCAAACTAGTTGAAATGCAACCTGTTTTGTACTCATTGCTTGAGGGCTCGAAGAATGAGCGGGATTATCTGTTTTATGTTTAATTTGAAGACCAAACACAAACAAAATAATGAAAATAACCAGAGCGCTATTCTTCCATAGTGCGGCAAGTGTTTGGAGTAACCCTGCGGAAATTGGAGAAACCAAAATTCCAAAAAGAACCGCAACACTAATTAGGATACCCAAAAATGAAAAGATTTTGTCATGTCTATCGTTTAATGAGGCAAAGATAACTTTAAATAGCTGGCCGCCATCAATAATCCAAATGGGTAATAGATTGAAAACCGCTAAGGCACCATTTATGGATACAAGTTGTTTTCCAAGAGCAGGCCATATACCAAAGTCAGTCATCGCTACTCCAAATATCATGAGAATCACATTTACTGTCACTCCAGCCTGAAGTAAAGTTGCGATATTCCACCAAGGAAGCTGATCAGATCTGTGATTTTCTTCTTCACTCTCAGGTACAGCCATGGCTCCAAGAGGAAAAATAAACAAGATTAAAGTTTTGACTTTGTTTTTAACAAAAACAAAATAATGCCCTAATTCATGAAGAAACATCCCAAGCATTAATGCAATTGTCCCCTCTATGCTCCCAAGGAGGAAATAAAAGAGAACAAAAAATGCAGCAAATGCTAAGAACTGGATAGGAATGGGTCTTTCTTTCTCCACCAGCCAATAGGTTATGCTTTTCTTTTTCACGCATCCTCCTGTCAATGTTCAGAATAGCCTATATAATATCACATTTTGCTTCAAAAAGCAACTATTTCAATTCGTAAAAATGTGACTCCAAGTATTCAAAACCCGAAAAATATATTTAAGAGCTAACAGAGGTTTTTTATCTAATCCCAGACTGGAATATAGTCACAGCGACAACCATATTTATGAGTACAGCTTGCTACTGGGAGAGGGCCATTTTTCTTTGCCTCGTCTAGAGTAAGAATCTTACCAATATTTTTCATGCATTCTGGACAGCTATCAGCACTACCAAGAATTTTAACTTTTTTGACGATACCTGGAGTCATATCCTTCAACACCTTTCTGAGATATTTTACCTGATTGTTGTAGCTACTCATAGTTTATTTTATACCTAAACTATATTTTAAATACTTATATAATCAAGACATGAACTATTTTGTCTTTCAGGTTTCCGATCAATCAAAATATGGCAAACAACGCACAGCGAGAGAGGTTTTTGATTTTTTGGTAAGAGATCGATCAGTTTGGGGTTTTGGATTAAATACTCCCAACAGAAAAGCCATACAGGATGGAGATAAAGTATTGTTCTATTTAACAGGGGCAGAGAACCAAACATTTGTCGGTACAGCATCATTGACATCAGGAGCCTATGAAGATAAAAGTGGTGAATCTAAAGATTGGTTTTTAGACCCGGAAACATTAAGAATCGATCTACAAGACGTTGTTGTACTAAACCAAGAAAATCATTCGAAAGTATTGAATGGAGACCTGCACAAGGCGGATCAGCAAAAATATCAGAACGAGATTATCAAATAATAACTGGTCAATTGGCTGATAAGTTTGTCAGTCAGTCAGAACCGATCGAAGAAATGGAATTCGCCCTAGAAAAATATCTTGAGGATTTTATAGTTTCAAATTAGGAAAAAATCGATTTTGGTTCAAAATTAAAGATATATGAAGATGAAAATGGTAATAAAGGTCAACAGTATTACACCGAAGACGTTGGGTATATCGATATTCTGACTACCAATGAAAAGGGAAACTTCGTCGTAATTGAATTAAAAAAAGGAAGAAAAAATGATGAAGTCGTAGGCCAAGTTCTTAGATATATCGGTTGGGTAAGAAAAAATCTATGCAAAAATGGTCAGGATGTACACGGAATAATCGTTGTTGAAAAAAAAGATGAAAAATTAGAGGTTGCAGTTTCAGAGATAAAAAACTTAGTGTCAGTCAAGTTATATAAAATGAATTTTAAATTAGAGAACTACCTCCAATAGTATGGATGTTGCAAAATAAACATAATGATTAGCTATAGAGGTCTATTTAATAAATCTCAAGAAGTACTAGATTTTCTCAACGAAATAGGATTGAAAGAGGTAGCTATAAAAGGAAGATATTCGACATATTTTAAGATTACCTGCGAGATGGCAAATGCTTTTGAATCGAATAATATGGACAAATATTTTAAAGATGTTTGTAACGCAAAAAATTCCGGTTTTATACTTAAAGAGCTTTATGAACTGGTTTATGTCATAGAAAATATTAAGCAACTTTGGGTACGATCTGACAAAATAAATCAATGGGGAATATATGATAGATTAAGACGAATTTTCTATGGTCCGGTATATACAGAGCTAGAAACTCCAAAAAATAATCAGGCAAGAAATTTTCAGCATGAATTACTTTTCACAGCGAGACTTATAAATCGAGGATTAATTAATGTTTCATTACATAATAATCCAGATATTTCAGTCAATTCACATGGGAAAGAATACGCCATTGAATGTAAACGAGTAATTGGAAATTTTCGATCTGCAGCAACAACCAGAGTAGACGAAGCAATAGATCAGCTTTACAAAGTTGCGGATAAATACTTTGCCGGACTTGTTGTTTTAGATGTATCTCAAAAGTATGAAGAAGGAAAGAATTGGTTGTATTCAACGAACGGAAATACTGCAGAAAAATATGCATTAGATTTGCTGCAAGAAGACGTTGAGTGGATATATAAAAACAACAAGAAGTTAATAAGTAGCGCCAAACAAGGATTTGTTGTAGGAATATTCTTATCTATGTCCGGTGTATACGCATTAAATACAAATGAACTAGGCTGGATAAACGAAATGGGAGTATTGGCATTAAATAAAGAAAATCCATTTAGAGCACAGACGTTCATCAAAGACTTTCAACGATTAAAACCAAATCCAACATCAATTTTGTGACCCCAAGGGTCGTAGTTCGGAACCAAGTTATTCCTGAACTTATTCAGTA
>CAZMCB010000008.1:0-32860 GCA_964564895.1 uncultured Pseudomonadales bacterium
GGGTACTCACTACGATGCTTGAAGCAGCTGCTTGCGGCTGTGCCATTATCACAACGAATGCTTGTGGAATGGTGGACTTTATGGATGACGGAGTTGAGGGACTTTTGTGTAAACCTCAAGATGGAGTGGATCTGGCACAAAAAATTACGACCTTGTTTGCGGACAGTTCACTGAGAGATAAGCTCGGAAGACAAGCAAGAGAAAAAGTAGAGAGGGACTGGAGCTGGCAAGGACATGCTGATAAGCTGGAGGAAATAATTAATCAGTTAAGCAAATAATAAATGAATATTTATTTTCGTTCTGCAGGCGCTACTTTGAAGATCAATGTTAACGATGAAATAGGAAAGGAACTGTTAATTTTAAAATTTGCTTTTGACTATATTCCTGATTTGTCGATTGTGACTGAAGAAGTAGCTTTTGATGGGCAAGTTGATTTGATTGAAGGGAATCCATTTTTCTTTGGTTTTGATGGCTCTATCGGGAAAATCAAATTTGATATTGATAAAAACTTAGGGATTAAAGATTTAGTAACCTTGCTTGAGTATTGTTTGGAGTACCTAAGGCAAATGAAGGGAGTTTATTGTTTACATGGAAGTGCGGTTTCGATAAACGGGAAGGGTGTGTGGTTTATGGGGCCAGTGAGTGGACTGGGAAAAACAACAGTAGCATTAAATATGTGTTTGGAAGGTGGAGCTAAGTTTATCGGTGATGAAAAAATATTGCTTGATAGTAACATACAAATTATTGGCGGAGTAAAAAATGTAAATTACAACAAAGAAGCTTTAGTTAAATCGTTACCTGTGGATTTTGATAACAAAACTAGTGAAGATTTATCTAAGTTTATTAATATGGAGGGGGAGCCAGTACCTTTGGAATTTATCGTGCTACCATTGTTGTTTGAAGGAAGCGGAAAAATTGAAACTGAGAAATGGGAGATAAACAAAGCGTCGTTTCACCTTTATGAAGAGATGTCTCGGAAGATTCGGGGTGGGTCGAGAAGAATACAAAATTCAACCGTACCGATACCTTCTATTGATACCATGGAGATCAGCGTTAAGAGATCTGATTTGGCAAATAAAATTGTCGATAATGTGCCTATATATTTTATGAAAGGAAATTTGGAAGAGATAATTAAAAAGATTTTAGAAGTAATAGATGGAGATAAATCCAAGATAACCTAAAGGAGACAATATAAAATCTTTCACGAGATTGTGAGGGAATAATTATGATATACAACAGAAGATCAATGAATGTTGATAAATATATAAAAGAATTTGATCAGGAGTTAGAGTCGGCTGTAGTTTTTTTGGTAGAAAATTTTTCAAAAATAGGACACAATTCAAAGCCAGTGATCTTTCACAGTATAAAAGTAGCGATGTATTTGTATGACTTGGATTATGAAAAAGATTTGATTATGGCTGCATTACTACATGATGTAATTGAAGACACTGAAGTAAGTATTGAAGAAGTGAGAGAAAAGTTTGGTGAAAAAATTGCCTCAATGGTTAATGCCTTGAGTTTTAAAAGTAATATCGAATCAAAAATTGATCAATATATCGAGATGTTTGAAAGAACAAAAGAGGGTGGAAGAGATTTATTGTTAATAAAATGTGCAGATATTTATCAAAATAGTTTTTTTGTTGCAAAGAATATCGAGATAGATGATTATTTCTTGGACAAAATGAGGTATTTCTTAAATATTTCTGAAGATGTAATCAAAGAAGAAAAGCCATGGTTAGATTTAAAAGAACGGCTTGATTATATGTTGGAGCACAACGTAAAAAAGTAAATGGAGTCAAAAAGCTAAGTGACAGATGGAGATAGAAAGTTGGTTGAAATGATAGACTAAAATGTATTTTTATATCCTATAATTTGACATTTTGACAATTTTGTGGTAATATCTAGGCGTACCTGAAAAATATATTCGTAATGATTCCAAAGGAGGAACCATGAAAAAATCTATGTTCGTTGTGTTTTCGGTTGTAATGGTATTTGCCCTTTTGTTGACTGCCTGTGCAAAGGCTGCACCTGAGCCCGTCGCAGAAGTCGTAGAAACGGTAGATTGCCAGCCAGCTGAGCAACCGACATTGGTTGCAGGCTATACGCTTGATGAATTTTTCAATGCGTATGGCACTTCCTTGGTTCCTGCTTTTAAAGTGGTTTCATTTGATGAGAACACAAACTCCATGGCTGTTGTTTACAACAACATGGATATGGTTCTTGTTAATACCGCTTTGAACGCTCATGTCTTCGTTGGTAAGACTAATGGGAATGAGATGGCGTTTGAGGAAATGGCTCTTTTTTCACAGAAGTTTTTTGATTCTGTGGAAGGCCGTGACCTTGTCATCTTCAGAACCACCAAGCCATATACCAATCAGACTTCAATGGTGGTAATTCCATCAGAAGATATGCCAGAAATGGCAAACCTTTCTGACTGGGACAAGACTCAGATGGATTTCTCCATTTGGGCTTACCCCATGAACCAAGGTTTTTCGGTAGTGCAAAATAGCACTACTGGTGAAATCCTGATTGTGCCCTTTGTAATCGAAAAGAATGAACAAGGACACAACTCAGTAGTTGAGTCTGGTCGACAAATGTCGGCATACGTACATTTCGACCCAGATAGCAATGGCCATCTGGTCATGTACGCAGACTAAAGAGGTACTTTTATTGATCCCCTACAAGCGAAAGCAAGTAGGGGATTTTTATTGAGTTTATTATATATATAAAGTAGACTTAAACTGTGAAGGAAGATAATTTAATTAAACTGTTGGTGGGGGCTGTGATAATGATGGTTGGAATTGTAATTTTCTTGATTTTCAATAAAGTAATTCCTGTTAATCCTGTAACTGGTTACTTTCTGAACAGAACGGATAATATGGAGTATTTTAACTGGGAAATTAAGTATTTCCAGCCAGTATATTTATCTTCCACAAGTAAAGATAACAAACACTATTTTAAAGTTGCTTATCGAGATATGAAAAATAATATTAAGGTGATGGATTTATTGGTTGGTCAAAGTGGAACCGAGTCTGGTTCCTTTGTAAGAGTGGCAACGAGCGAAGGTTTGGCTGATATTGAAAAGTTGAGTGATTACAGCAAATATGTATCTTTTGGAAAACGTATTCGAGTGAGCTATATACGAAATGTGCTAAAGCGAAGTGATGGTTCAACTCCTGAAATAATTGAGCCAACCGATCTCAATGTCTCAGTTATTTGTAATATCAATCCTCAAAATTGTTTACCTATAAAGGTGGCGAGAGAAAATCCTGAACCTTTGTGGAATTTCTCGATTACCGAAAAATTTCCCAAGGAAACTGATTTTCCGGTAATGCTCATTTATACTGAGCTATTGAATTAATTGTGAAAATGATTATTAATGATATGAAATTTGTAAAAATAAGAGCGATACTTGTTGTGCTTATTACGGGTTTGTTGTGGTTTGATTTGGTGCCGAAAAATGCTTTTGCCGCTATTTGTTGCTGTACCATTACTTCTTATAATGGATGTTATTGCGAAGTTGGAACTTCAAGTTGCCCGTGTCCTGATGGTACTTGCTATACAACTTGCACACTTCGAGCTTGTTGGGTGACATGGAGTTGCTATACTCCTGGGCGAACAGAACAATCGGGATGTAATGTAGGTAATTATGCAGATTGTGTTCAACCTAGTAAAGTTTATGAATATGTTTATGGTACCTATCCAAACGGAAGCTCTGTCGTTTGTTGTTCCCCTGTAAACGGTGGTTGGAGTGCATGGAGCTCGTGCCAAGCAAACTGTACTCAAACAAGAACATGCGACAATCCGAGCCCATATTGCGGAGGATCTGGTTGCAGTGGGCCTTCAGTTCAGACATGTGGGGGAGGTGCCTGTACCGCAAATATCACCGGAACACTCTTTGACGCTTCGGATATGACAAGCTGTCCGGGGGACATTGGCACTAATCCAGCTTACTCACCATTACGATTTGGAGGGGCGACATTTAATGTAACCAGTACCACTCCAACATCTCAATCAGTTACAACTGCTGCAAATGGAACGTATACCGTAGCTGTGAGTCCTGATGTTCTTCCAAAAACATACTCATTTGATTTCTCCAATTTTCTTACTTCTGGTCGAGTTACTGAGTTAAAACTACAATGCCAAGGAGCAACAGCGACAACTACCACTGGAGAAACGGTAACCAAAGACACCGGCTTTTGGAGACAATACGGTGGCTGGTGGCAGGTAATTGGAGGAAATGTGTATGCAAGACTGGGAATTGGAAGCTCTATTCCTGGAAGTGTATTGCCAACTACAGACCAAAAACTTATTTTGGATGATGTTAATGGAAGAGATGGAACTCTAAGTTATGGATTACTCTTGGCCAATCAACTGGGGACTAACCCTAATGCCATGGTAAGTACAAGTCAGAGAGAGGTATTAAGCCAATATGAAGGACTGAGATATGACTACAATTTTTACAAAACCAGAATGGATATCTTTGCTTCGACCATTTGGGATGGGGGAGATGTCACTTACAACGATGGCGGAAAAGGATACCAGATCTTTAAATATGCTGGAAACATTGACCTTAAATATGGAGGACCTGCAGCAGGTGAAAAGGTAATTATTTTAGTGGATGGTAGTGTTACCGTAAATCAAGATATTACGGTTCCAAGCGGCTCTTTCTTGGCGATCATTACTAATGGCAATATTACCTTTAGTGACAGTGTGGCTAATGCACATGGATGGTATGTGGCGGAAAACATAAACATTCCTTGTCATGATGGAAATTCTGATGGAGACTGTGACAAAGATGATGTGCAGTTTGTAGGGCAAGGATCATTTGTGGGTTGGACGGGGATATATATGACTAGAGACAGAGCAGCTACTAACAACCAAGAACCATCAGAACAGTTTACATATCGAAGTGATTTATTACTAAGTGCACCTGACCCAATGAGGGTGTATACCAGAAAGTTTAGCCCGTTTGTGCCTTAGTTTGAAGCTAGACGAAGATTAACATTCTCGAGCTTTTCTTTGATTTTGGTGCCTCTAATGAAGGTATAGAGAGGGAAGATAAGGTCATTGGGAACAATTTTTAATACCATTGACTGTATTGAGGCCAATATCTTGGACTTGATACTTGGCTTGTAGCCATGTTTGGCTATGGCCAGGAGACGCACCTTTTGGGTTATTTTGAAAGTATGTTTTGGATTTCTGAAGGTTTCAGAGTCTCCGTGCTGGCGGTACATAAGAACGGTGGACTTGAGGTTGGCGAAAAGGCCAAATTTGCCTAAACGGAAGTATAGATCCAAATCTTCGGCAGGAGTGAGCTTGGGATTGTACCAAGCGAAGTCTTTGGGTAATAAATCACGATTAATCATGATACTGGGGTGCTGAAGGGGATTGGCGGTGTACATGAGCTCATTTATAGCTATGTGGTCTGTAGGGAAGAGCTTTTTACCTGTAATTTTGCCATCTTTATCTATAGTGAGGCATTGGCCACCCACAACAACGACTCCGGGGTGTTTGGTAAGGAAATTAAGCTGTTTTTGGAAGCGTGTAGGCAAAGCTACGTCGTCGGCGTCCATGCGAGCAATAAAGTGGCCTTTGGCTTTGGTTAAGCCGAAATTGAGGGTATTGGCGATCTTGAGGTTAGTTTTATTGTGATATACCTTGATACGAGGGTCTATTTTGGCATAATTACGAAGAATTTTGTAGGAAAGGTCTGTAGAAGCATCATCTATGGCAATAACCTCGAAATGCGGGTAAGTTTGGTAGCGAAGGCTTTCAAGAGCCTCCACGAGGTATTTTTCCGCGTTGTGAACGGGAAGAATGACGGAGATAATAGGTTTTTGATTAATTTGATATCTCATAGTGATATATACAGGATAATACTATATTATCCGTTTGTCAAGTGCTATGGGGGAATAGGTTCAAATTTCTCCTTTTCCTCTTTTGTCATTTAGTATTTTGTGACGTCGCTTTTGTATCTGCGACCGTCGGTTCCTATTTCTTGATTCTCGCCCGCTCGTCGCGTAGGCTCGCAGACAGAAGTCTGACAATCAAGAAATGACGGACTGCGACTCATTGTCACAAAAACCAAATGCCAAACGGAAAGAGAAATTTTTTTTCGATAATGAAGCTATTTGTATAAAAAATGCCCCGAGGTTAGTCGGGGCAAGAGCAAAGGAAGGAGGAACGGATGATGGCAGCTATTTCTTTTTGGGAGAAATAAGGCTGGTGACTGCGAGAGTAAGTGAGCCAAGGGACAATACCATGATCCCCGGAGCGGCGAGAGCCTTGTTCGATGGCTGATCACTGGCTATGAGCAAGATACCACCAATAACAATTATGATGGCACCAATAATCATTAGTACTTTGTTGTAGTTCATGGAGAACCTCCTGTTTTTTAAATGGGCTTTGGCTTTCTTTTGAGCTCGAGTATTCAAGCTAAAGAGAAAACTCCCCCGAGCTAGGCTCGGGGGAAACGTGATTGGAAGCTATTTAATTGGTAAGCCGTTGCAGGCCCAACCTTCAATGTCAGAAGTCCAAGTGACATCACCGAATGTGGTTTCACCGGTATACAAGGTATACACGGATTCATCGATTTCGGGAGGCAGGGTACCGCAAGAGAGTAGAGTGACGGATTTGATGTTGTCGCGATTGACAACCTCTTTGAACGTTGCTTGAAGCATACGCTTCTGGAGGTCTGTTTCGCCAATCTTGAAATCACCGGTCCAAACCCAATAGGTGCCTTCCCATCCTTCTGGAATGGTCAGTTTTTCATTAGTTCGAACTTGAATGTGAGTGACGACACCGTCAAGAGGCGGCTGCCAGAACTGGCCGTAAATCACTTCACCTTCTTTGGTGATGAGGTCGCGGTTTTTTTGGTCTACGGAGACAAAGATACCTTCCGTGGCTGTTAGGCCAAGAGGCTCAATGTTGGCTTCTTTATAAAGCCAAGTGGAAGATTTCCACCAACCGTCAACTGCTTCGCGAGCTTTCCATCCAGCAGGAATTGCTTCATCGCCGTTTTCGACAACAATTTTGTCATTGACGTTTTTGTAGAGCTTGTCGGCTAGGCATGCGCCTTCGGCCAAAGTACCGGAGAACCGGTCTGTGGTGAAGTACATGTCGCCTCGATACTCAACATCAACACTGGCACCGGCAGGAATAACGAAAACAACAGGTTCTTTGGTGGGGGTATCCCGAGTCACCATAATAATGGTGCCCATACTGTTGTCTCCATCATCGATGTTGTTTACGACCATGCCGTCTGTCGTGAGCTCGAGATTTTGAGCTGGTGTACAGGCTTCTTTGGCCTTGCCTTCGAAGGTAGTGTATCGATTGGTCAAAATTAGACCAAAGAGACAAATAACCAGAGCGAGAGCAACACCGAGAATCTTCCACAGTGTCTCATCCCTTTTGGCAACTAAGTAAATAGCGCCAAATAATAAGACTGACCAAGCGGCAAACAGCCATGTGTGGAAGAAAATCCACGCAAGGACAGTGACCACAAGGAGGGCGGGGATGGGGATCCACCAATGATCTTCATCAATGGCGGCCCAGATGATGAGAGCGATAATGACAACCATGTAAATGGCGCCAATTATCAATCCGACGAGCGTAAGACCAGTAAACATACTGAAAAGAAAAGCAAACATTTGTTCCTCCTTTGAAACAAAAAATATTTCCAATTTAACGTGCTTTGTAGAACTATTGAAGATCTACTCTCTGATTTCTAAGTTAGGATTAGAAATCAGAGGTAAATTTCAGGTTGTATGAGATTGCCACGTCTCGAATACGAGACTCGCAATGACGATATTATTTTGTTAGACCTTTGGCTTTGACGAAGGAGAGAAGTCCACCAAGGTAAGCAAGTCCAGCGAAGTTAAAAAACATTGCACTTTCGGCACCAGTATCAACAACAACGTGCTCGGTACAAGTGTCGGCAGAGCCGTAAACAGGTGTACAGATAGTTGTTTTGGTAGTAACAGTAGATGTAGCAACTTTATTAGTTGAGCTGGTAGCTTCTTCTTTCTCGGCTATTGTAGGCATGGCTGTAGGAGTGACTGAAGGGGTGGGTGTAGCCACTAGACTTCCAAAAGTAACTTTTTTGGTGTCTGTTGGTGTTGGAGTTACTGTACTGTCGCTTTCGAGCTGGTTCGCAGAAATACCAATACTTTCGACTGGTTTTTGTGGAACGGTTCTCTTGGCGAGAGAATAGGTAATAGCGCCTGTTAAGGCGAGAACTATAAAGATGATAGGCAAGATTGATTTCATATACGGGGGAGTATACCACTATAATGCGTAAATGTCAACCTATAGCTTTTATTTGAGGGTGTTTGGAGTTAATTGACAATTAATGAAAAATTATGCATACTGAATGTAGTTAGAATTACAAAATAATTAAAAAAATGGAGACTCCCTCAGGATTACCAGTTGAGAATCAATTTATTCCAGTTCAAACTCCAGAACATCCAGTCGCGATGCCTTCTGTTGGTGAAAAAATGGAAGCACCAAAGAAGTCTTTGGATGAAAAGATAGCCGAGGTAAAGGCAGCTGCGATAGCAAAGGAAAAATTTTCCGCTGATTGGAGTGAAGCTCACAAAGAGAACAGAAAAATCGATAGACTAAAGGAAAAGGAAGAAGCAAAAGAAAAAAGAAGACAAGAAAGAGAAGCTAGAAGAGAAGCTAGAGAAAAGAAAGCTTTGGAGTTGAAAGAGAAAGCTACAAAAATACAAGAAGATCTAAGAAATAAATGGCTTGAAGCAAAGGGAACAATGAAAGCTGGCCCAGAAATCAGTGCTTTGAGACGAAAAGATCAAGCTGAAAAATTCAAGCAATGGACTGAAGACACATCTGACAGAATAAAGGATAGTTTGAACAATACAAAACGAAGCATTGAAAATTTTGGAAAGAGACAAGCTGAAAAGGTTGTAAATAAATGGACCGAGGTCGTAACGGATCTAAATGAAAGACACGATATCAGAGTTGCCAAGATAATAGATCGAGAAACTAGTAGAGCTGCAAATAAGCAGGCTGAATCGACAAAACGTAAATATGAGAAGTATCAGAAACAGTTGATGAAGGCCCAGGAACTTGCAAATGTATTCTTAGACACGAATGCAACTGCTACCGATGGGCATCGTATAAGTGCAGAAGCCTCCAAGCACTTGGCTGAGTTACAAGCAAGTCGCCAGGCGAGACTTCAGGAGAAAAAAGGATAAATAATTAGTAATTTTAAAGAAAATGGATATAAATAAATTTAAAGAGTCAGTTGAGAATTCCCATTTGTCAGACGAGACAAAAGACCTGATCTATACCTTGCTAAACGATTCTGAGAATCCTGAAAGTTGGCAACAAATTGTGGAAGCAATCGATTTTGAGACAGAGATGAATGAAAACGTAGCGGATGAAGCTCAGGAACTGATGGCTTTGGCTAACGAGCAAGAAAAGATGATTGATGCTGCCGAAGACTCGGCCGATGAGGAAATGAAAGATCTTGAAGAAGATGTAAATGATGGGATTGCCGAATTGAGTGCTGAAGAAGAGGATGAGAGTGATATAGAAGAAGATGAAGTTAAGGGTCAGATGGCAAGTGACGAGAGTCCCATGGAAGAAACTGTGACTGAAGAAATGCCTGAGGCGCCTGCAGCTGTTGAGTCTGAGATTCCCGTGGCACCGGAAGCTTCGGAGTCTCCTGAGCCAATGGCACCTGCTGCTGAACCAGCTCCTGCCGAGCCTGTGCAGTTTGTGCCCCAATGGAATCAACCAGTAATTCAACAACCAACTGAATCTATGGCTCCTGTTGCTCCCGTGGAGCCTGCAGCCCCTGTATCTTCTTGGAATCAGCCTGTAGCTGAGACTCCAGCTGAAACTCCAGTAACACAACCAGCTCCTTTCCCTGGTAATCAGGTTGGATAAGTAAAAGTAATTAAAGTTATAAAAAAAGCCCCGCCTGTTTGGCGGGGTTTTGTTGTTATTTTAGTTTTAGAAGTTTGTAGAGGATGACGCCGATCGCGATGATGGCGGCTGCGAGTATGATGATGGCGACTGTGTCGACAATTACTTCTGAAAAGTAAATTACAGCCACTAGTGCAAGGATAGCAATTAAAAGGATATTTACCGCGATATAAATTAATTTCTTTGCTCGGTAGGCTGATTGAAGCTTAGTCTCGTCTTTCATTTTTTTCTCCTTGTTTCAATAGGTAACGTGCTTTTTGCTATTTCTTGGTTAATTCCTCTCCTATTGCTAGTTTGAAAAGAATCTCGACAATGCTATCCCAACGAAGCTTTATTATTTTTTGAGTTGCATTGTCGTGCTTTATGGAGAAGACTGTCGTAAAGATGAAGCTGAGAACAAAGATGGGGCCAAAGATATAGAAAAGTAGAGGAACGTGGAGCAAAAGACCGATTACAAAACCGATTACTGAGACTAAAAAGGAGACCCCCGTAATCAAGATTATCAAGTTATATTTCTGAAGAACTTGATGTAATCTATCTACCTCGATTTGTTCTGGTGTTTTCTCTGTATTATTGGTTGGTGCTTTGTTGGGGTAGAGTGTGGCACCATTGGGTAATACATTATTTTCCATTAAACCTCCAGTTTCTTTAGTGAATGTGCTTTGGAGGAAATTATATCACTCGATTTGCGTAGACAAAGAAACGGAGGGGGGAGTTCCAAAGTTGGCAGGTATACAGGATCAGATTCGCATTGTATTCGGTTATGTTTGTGCCTGTAGATACCGAGTAAACTTTGTACTCGTATGGTCTTTGGTTCCAAATGACCTTGATGGTGTCACCGACAACCAAATTTGGAAGACTATAGAAAGAGTTGAGTTTTCTGAAAGCTGCAGACCAGTCGAGATAGCCCCAGCGATGAGAAGCGAGAATAATGGGGAGATTGTTTTCCTCGGGGGTGCCGAAGTTTGGAACACGCCAGATACCAGTCTTTAAAATTTGTTCCCAGTCGGTACCTTCGTGAATTTGACCTTTGACGCCTATTTTGTCGATGATTAGGCCGTTTTCTTTGGGAAGTGAGGGGTCAATATCGGGCAAGGTTGATTTAATTTCGGTAATCGGGGGTTGCCACGTCACTACGTTCCTCGCAATGACGGGGGTGACCGTGGAACCTATTGTGGAAGCCAAAGTACTCGAGGTTGAAGGAAATAGACGATAAAAGAGATGTGGCCATGAGGGGAGAAAGGCGAGTAGGGTGGCTGTGATCCAGAAAGCGATGCCGAGAGTAACGAAGGATTTTTTGGTGAAACGCATATACATTAGTATATAGAGTTTGTGATAAAAGAAAAACACCCCTTGCGGGGTGTTTATATTAGGAGGCCAGATTTTGAGAAACAAAGGCCTCGATCTTTTTGAGACGGCTGTCTCTTGTCCAATAGGTTACCTTATTATTTTGGTGCGAGTTTAAGTAATCGCAACAGTTTTTGTCGGCAACCATGATCTTTTTCCAGAGTTTCATACTCATGAGACCTAGAACGACTCCTGGTATGATGCTGAGAACACTTAACCAGAAAATTACTGGTGACATGTCTGTTTCGATATTTGAAATTACACTAAAGCCGAGGAAAATCAGAGCGGGGATAGAGGTGAGAAAATACTTTTTGAAAAGTGCTTTTTCTATTTTCCTTGCTTCTTGATACTCATTGAATGTGCTTATTGAATTCACCGTTCCTCCTAAGAATTTAAATTCAATTACGTTTGTTATTATATCCTATAATCGTCAAAATGTCAAGTATGTGGAAGACAAAAATTGAAACGATTTGGATTATTTGTGGCTATGCGACAACCTATATGGTAAAATATGTGTGTTCTTTGAAAATAAATCTATATTAGGAGGAAGAAGTGGAAAAGAAAAAGCTGTTTGTACCACTTGTAATTGCGTTATTAATCTTCACTCTGCTTCTTTCGGGATGCGGAAAAGGTGTCGAAGGAAAAAATGTTGGGGTACCGACTGTGATTGTTCAAGTGGAGGCGACTGAAGACTTGGTGAGCTTGTTTACCCAAGAACCAAGCGCAGAACCTACGCTCGAACCTACGGAAATTCTGCCGATACCAACTGTTGAAATTTATCGCGGTCCATTGTCTCAGACTGAAATTGAGTCTTTGGCCAGTATTTCTCTTGAGTATGTGGCTGCAAGTAATCAAGAAGCAAAAGTTGTGGCTAAAGGAATTGGCTTGCAAGGTCCAGGAATGATGTGTGGACCACTTTCGGCAACTATGTTGAGTAGAGTGGGAGTACTTGAGGATTCAGTTGACCCGTATCAGTTTTATTATCTTAATCCGAGACCTGACAAGGACTTATGGAAACTTCATCAAATGATGCCTCCAGAAAAGTATGAGTATTTTGAGTTTGACCAACCTGTTGGCTCTTTTGATTTTTCCTCCTTTCCTCTGTATGCAGGCGACTTTCTGTATCTTTTTGCTGGCGACTATGGCTCTTTTGAGCATATGTTGACGGTAACTAGAGTCGATGAAATGGGAAGAGCCTACTCGGTTACTAACCTGATTGAGGTAGTGGATGGTAAGCCAACTGGGGGATATATTATCTCTGAGGTAATGCTTTATGACCCTACAGTTCCCAAGTCCGGACAGTTTGCCATATACAACAGCTCTGAGTACGCCAAGATTGGCAGGACAGGATATAGATTTTGGGTTATTCGATTAAAATGATCCCTCGCTTTGGCGGGGGATTTCTTTTATCAATATGTTTAGTATTGTGAGATAGAAGTTGATAGTTTGATGTAGATGTGTAGGCCTATAAAACATATACTTGACAAAATCAGGTTCAAGTGATATACTTCGCACTAGTTTGATTTACATTTGAATCGATTAAAGGTGAAATGGGTTTGGTTCGCAGTACCAACCTTAAAACCTGGCGCTGCAGCTAAGGCCTTACGCGTTTCACCCTTAATCGACTTAAGTGATTAAACTAACCTCCCTTTCCGTTGATTCTAAAAAGTCCCGCTTAGGTGGGATATACGTTATGTATTTATCCAGATTCTGAGGTTTTGACTACGCACTCTACATTAGTAGAGAAGCGGAGTCACAATATTTAATTATTTATTCCTGCGTCTGCCGTCTACACGCCTTTTCAGACAGACAGAATATATTCCCTGCGTGAATATTTCTTGTTACGCAGTGCCTATGGTCCATGAATACATGGACACCATGCCATACGCACTTTGCGTAATCCTGTTGAAAAGGGAATAGACTACGACGCTTTAGGAATAAATATTGAAAATTATGAGGTTGGGCTTGACAGAGATTCTATCCGTTGTAGAATTGAGTTGTTCCCAATCAAATTCCCTCAATAACCTGATGAAATTTTCAAGTTTCCAAATTTTTACTAAATAAAAAAATAATTTCCTATCTTATGGCAGAAAAAGCCAAGACTCGTGTTAAAAAAGTTGTTGCTGTCGCAGAACCTAAGGTTGTGCCTGTAGCTCCAAAAATTGAAGAGGTCGTAAAAGCTGCTCCTGAAACTACTCCTGTGGCTGCTCCTGTTGCACCTGTTGCACGTCCTGCAGTTCCTGGTAACCAATTGCCTCCTCAGTATCAAGGTAGACCTTATGTGAGGCCACAGTACAATCGTCCAATGATGCGCCCATCTTTTGCCCCACGCGTGTCTGAGCCTGTAATTACTGAAGAAGTAACGGGTATTGTGGATTTGACAGGTACAGATGGTCGAGCCATGGCCAGAGCTGAGTACAGACCTGGTGAAAACGATGTTTTTATTAGTTCTCAGATGTCTCGCTCGGCTAAGCTTCGTGCTGGAGACGTGGTCATAGGCCTCGCCCGCAGACCAAAAGAGAATGAACCTTATTGGACAATGGTGCAGATCACCAAAATTAATGGAGTTGATCTAGCTAATGCTGTAGATAGACCAAGATTTGAAAAAGGTATCCCAATCTATCCATTTGAAAAATTGAAGCTAGAAACAGGCAAAGAAATCCTTTCCACACGCTTGATTGATCTTTGTGCACCTATCGGAAGAGGACAGCGTGGAATCATCGTTTCTCCTCCTAAAGCTGGTAAAACAACCGTAATTAAAGAAATTGCTTCCGGTATTGCGGCTAACTATCCTGAGATTCATATAATCGCTGTGCTCGTGGGTGAGCGCCCTGAAGAGGTGACTGATATCAGCCGACACATAAAAGCCATTACCAAAGACTCAAACATGCTTGGTGAGACGGCTGCTAGCAACTTCGATGAGAAGGCTGAAGAGCAGACAAAAGTGGCTGAGATAGCTTTGGAGCGTGCAAAGCGTCTCGTGGAACAGGGGAAAGATGTAGTGATACTTCTTGACTCCGTTACTCGTTTGGCTCGTGCTTATAACTTGGCTATTCCTACTTCAGGTCGAACTTTGTCTGGTGGATTTGATCCAGCTGCTTTGTACCCACCCAAGAAGTTCTTTGGAGCTGCTCGTAAGATCGAGGGCGGAGGATCGTTGACCATCATCGGAACTGCTCTAATCGACACTGGTTCTCGTATGGATGACTTGGTCTACGAAGAGTTTAAAGGAACTGGAAACATGGAACTTCATCTTGA
The DNA here is from genome assembly GCA_964564895.1 of uncultured Pseudomonadales bacterium. Lineage (GTDB taxonomy): Bacteria > Patescibacteriota > Microgenomatia > UBA1400 > MFAQ01 > UBA2277. The sequence continues at coordinate 14,560 of CAZMCB010000008.1, forward strand.
CCGTCGTTTGGCTGAGAGACGCATTTACCCTGCAATTGATGTAAATCGCTCAGGAACTCGACGCGATGACTTACTTTTCGATAATGTTGAGTACCAGAGTATTATTCTCATGCGACGTATGCTCGATATGCTGGGTGACAACGAGAGAACGGAAGTGCTTACGTCTCGCTTGCAGAAAACTAAATCGAACAAAGAGTTTTTGGCCTCACTAAAAGATGGGGGATGAACCTAGATTTTAATAAAAGAAAAACCGCCCTTGGGGGCGGTTTTGTTTTATTTAATTAGCTTCTTTGAGACGAGAAAGGATGATTTTGATTGAGATGGTTTCGTTTTTCTCTTTACTAATGATTTCGATGGTATCCTTTTCACTTACTCCGTAACAATCTGCGTTATTTTTGGGAAATGAAAGTTGTTCTTTGTTGATAAATATAACTACTGAGATATCTGGATTGAAGTCTGGAATGTCTTTGGGGGGAGAGAGCCAGAGAACTGGTCCAAAGTGTTCAGAGATCTTGATAAGAACTCCTTGAGCTACTTCGATGGTTGTTATTGGTTGTTGACTGGTGGGTAAAACCTCACGATCATAAGCACTAGTCATTTCTTCGACTGATTTGTAAGGACCAGCAGTGCGGAATCCGATTTTAATAATCATGTTTCCTCCTTTAGCGACGAGGACTTTGGGGTGAACAGGAAAAGGCGGATGTTTCGATTGTTAGTTTGCCAAAAGGAGTCATCTTTGGAGTGGCCGTGAAATGTGCTTCGTAACTTGGGATCCCTTCCATAATTTCGATCGCCTTGAGAACTGCCTGATCTCTCTCTTCTCCTAGGACTAGGTCATATCCATCGTAGACTGAGTACTCAGCTGGTTGGCCGTTAAAATCTTTTAGACCTTCAGCATTGAGATAAACCATGTATTTATCATCTACATAAACGATGGGAGTGACATAGACGTCTACGGGAAAGGGGGAACTGGAGTAGTCAGCTACGAGACTGAAACCTATTGTACTGGCATTTTTCTTCCAGCCTTTGATCTCAGGACAGTTTTGTTCGATGTAGCTGTCGGGGATGTGATCCCAAATGAAGAATTCTTTGGGTTCTTCTTGGGGAACTTTGTATTCACAACTGACAAACAAAATTGCAATTAGGACGAGCAAAAACAAGAACTTTTTCATGATTTTCCTCCTGAAAAATGTTAAGGCTGCGAATTGATGGCAATGTTAGCACAATGTGTTTGAAAGTCAATCTTGGAGGAGGAAAAATTGGAATACAATTAAGTTATGGATATACGAGGAAAATCGATTTATGCTTTTGTAGATGCGGCAAATTTGTTTTATGGAGGTGAGAAAAGTCTACGTTGGAGAATAGATTACGAGAAGTTGTTTGGATATCTGAAAACGAAATTTAATGTCACTAAGGTCTTTTATTACTCTGGAGTGGATGTGGAAGGATATAAAGAGGAGGGGAAGAGTCTTAATCTTGTGAAACTAGCGAAGTATTACCAAGAGGAGTTAGCAAAAAAGAACAAGACTGAGGAAGAGATTGTTCTTCTGGAGCTGCATCAGAAAAGAGTTAATTTTTATATTGACTTGAAAAAGTTTGGCTATGAACTGAGGATTAAACCGACAAAGGTTTTTACGAGCGCTGAGGGGACAATGACCACAAAAGCGAACTGTGATGTAGATCTAACCTTTGACATGATGCGTTTTATGTCGCAGTACAATGAGGCCGTTGTACTATCGGGAGACGGGGATTTTGCTTCTTTGTTGGAATATTTGAAACTTAAGAAAAAGAAAATCCATGTATTGGCACGTTTTGAGAGGACAGCTAGAGAAATAAAGGAGATTGCAGGTGACGACTTTATTGATTTTAAGTCGATTAGAGCTGAAATTGAGGCAGAAAAGACGAAAAAAGTTGTCTCTCATAAAACAGAGATTGCCACGTCGAGTACTCCTCGAAATGACAAAGTTAGACCGCAAATGAATGAACGAAGACCATTTTTGAAGAAGATTCCAATTTTCCGTAAGGGATTTTGATGGAAAAAAGCCTCCCTAATGGGAGGCGTGGAAAGCTTCGTGAGCTTGGGAACAGGTTTCGCAAAGTAGGCTACATTCGGTGAGAGTGACATGGTAGCCTTCACCTAGTAAATGATAAACAATTGGCTTGAGGTTTCTGACTACTTCTTGGACTCTTTTGGATAGGACATAGGGAGTATTGATAATAATATTTTTATCCTTGATCCGAATGAAACAAACACGAGCTCTACCTTTGGTTGCCAAGTATTCCGAGTCAATGCGAATGAGAGTGGCTGGACCTTCGCAGGTCGTTTGTTTGGATTTTTCGATAAGCCATTCTGTGTGTAGAGTGCTTTTGAGATGGGCGATGATAGGGTCAAAATACAATGTTTGGTCCATGAATGCCTCCTTTGGCATTTGAAATGTGCGTTGGGGATATTGTACAACAAGAAAAAACCGCCCATTGCTGGGCGGGGTGGATAAGTATGATTAGGGGGAGACGTGGATTTCTTCTGGGAAGGTAGGCTCTTCGTGAGGGGTGGTGTCGACAAGGATCACTTCAGCTTTGATTTCTTGGAAATAATCCTTTTGAGTTTTGGTGATGGAGAAGGTGATACCTTTTTGGAGAAAATAGAATTCTATACCATGCTTCGGGATAGACATTTCTTCGCCATTGAAGCAGGTGTATGAATACACAGCACCTTCTTCATTATTGATCATCGATATTTCTTCTGAGTGGAATGTAATTGAGGGGGGCTGATCTTCTGGCAAACCGATGGATAGATGGGGAGATAAAAAGAAATCGGTGCCGATAATGAGAGGATTTGTATTTTCCAGAGTGAGAAACTTGATTTGATTGATTTTTCCAGTTTCTTCAATTTTTAGACGAATAACTATTTTGGTCATTTTGACTCCTTTTTGATTGGAATTTGAGAGATCTTATAACTCTTGGATTGGAACAGAAATTAGCTGACTTTGAAGTACTTCTTTGATAATTTGTATTTGTCGTGGATTTGCATCATAAAAATGATAGTGAAGTACAGCTTTCTCAATATCGAATTGAATTCTGGCAAAAAGGGGGTAACCCATCAAGCCGTAACGCCCGAAAATTTCAATTTTGCACTCGGGATCATTGTCGACCTCATAATCGATATACCAAGATTGAGGCAATTTGAGGTTGAGCAGGTTGTAGAGAATGGTGAACAAGTTTTCGTTTGGGTTTTCGCTCATGAAGTCTCCTTTTCATAGAATGTGAAAGAACTCGAATTATGGGAGATTATATCTTATAGGGCTGTAAAATACAAAGCTGTCCTGATAATTTTGTATTGTATGAGATTGCCACGGCCTATCGGCCTCGCAATGACGGGAAGAGAAAGTCGTTGGTCAGGTTGGTGGAGATACTTTTATCATCAACATTGATGGTTTGGGGAGAAGAAACGAGACCGTGTTGTTTGAGAATTGTAAGATAGTATTTATCTTTGGAAACTGGGAGAGTATACGTGATTGCGAACCGAGACTGATTTTGAGCGGGTGTGATTTGCCAGAAACCAATCTCTGTGAGGCTGTATTTTTGGATGGGAAAAACAATGATTTTGTTTAACTCGTCGGTCGGGGGTTGCTTCAGCACTTCGTGATTCGCAATGACAGATATGTTTTGGGCGTTTTGTGGAAGATAGAGCCTGATGAAGGCTTTGTAGTCTCCGCCATAATGGAATGGTGGATTAGGATTGGCTTCGGGTGAGGAGTTGGTGAACTTTACTTTGACTTGATGAGTGGTTTGATTGTTTTGAAAGGAAATATCGTGTGTGGTTTGTCTTTTGACGAAAGCGTTAGCCTTGTTGGCACCTAAGTTAGCTTCGACCATAAGAAAAGTGTCTGGGGTATTTGAGGTGAGTCGTCCAGCGAAGTTTTTGTTTTCGAGGAGAGTTTGAAAGTCTTTGTTGGTGGAGTTAACCACTATATTTTGGTTAACCAGATCTTGATAGAGAATATAGGCAATCTTTACTTTTTTGTTTAGAGGAAGTTTTAAGAAGGTTTTTTTGAGTGCTTGGCCAACCGCAGTGAGAGCATCTTTTTTCTGGGTGGAACCAGGAAAGAAGTTGACTTCGGCTTTTCCCTGAAGAAATAAATAGAGATTGTCTGGAGTAATCTTGGCTTCGTACTCTGGAACGTCGAACGAACCAACAACGTCTAATACATTCTTGATGGAAGTGAGATTGAGGATGACGAGATTGTCTGGATTGATTTCGTTGCCTTTTTCCATAAACCAACGAATAGCAGCAGCAGATGAAGCAAAATCTGGATCCCAATCGGCATTTGCTAACTGCCAAGTGCCGTGTTGGAATGCTTCTTGGATGGGTTCGGGAGGTGTGACGTAGCCTTGGAGCTGACCATTCGGAACATAAATGTCTTGGAAAGAAACATCGAATGTGGGGTAATTGGCAATTATCTTGGCATAGGAGCCAGCGAAGCCACCGTTGGCTCGCATTTCAGCATCGTTTCCGAGGAGAATGAGATATGAAGTAGGTTTGATGGTGCCTAAAAGGTAGTTTTTGAAGGGGAGAAAAGGTTTAATAAAATTAACCAATAGGATGATTATGGAAATAATTAATATTAGAACAATGGATAAAATGACAAAAAGACGAGAGTGCTTCACAAAATAATTGTAAACTAATGTATGGGATTAAAGGATAAATTATTATTGTCGCCTTTGTATGATTGGTTTGGGAAAAGATCCTACGCTCAGTCTGGAGAGGATATTGTGGCGGATATAGTACTTGGGAAGAAGAAAAAAGGAGTGTATGTGGAAGTGGGAGCATTCCATCCAAAATTGTTTTCAAATACTTATTTGTTTTATAAACGAGGCTGGAGTGGGGTGTGTATAGAACCAAGACATGAGGTCAAAGAGGACTTTTTGAAAGTGCGACCACGGGATAGATTTGTGGGGATGGGTGTAGGAGAGAAGAAAGACGTGTTGGAGTTCTTTGAGTTTACTGACGGAGCGGCTAATACTTTTTCACCAGAGCAAGCAGAGATAAATATTAATGAAGCAGGGAGAAAGCTGAAACGAAAAATCAATGTGGCGGTGATGCCTTTGGCGGATATATTGGCTAGCAATGGTATGGACGGAAAGGAGATCGACTTGATGTCTGTGGATGTGGAGGGGATGGATTTGGAAGTATTGAGATCAAATGATTGGAAAAAGTATCGACCTCATGTAATTATTTGTGAGGATTTGGAGTTTGATTTTATGAAACCAAAATCTTCAGAGGTAGTGAAGTACTTGATGGAACTTAGTTATGAACTGGTAGCAAAAACGCCATATAGCCTCGTTTTGAAGGAAAAAGAAAATTGACTCGGGTGGTAAAATAGATACACGAACAAATGATTAGCCTAAGACATTTTTTAAATGAGTGGTTTGTAGACTTTTATAAGTATTTAAAGGTTCTTTTTGCGCATTTCATCAAGAATTATTTATCTCCTAAGTTTGCTGTTTTTGAGTCTTTTAAAGGTGTTTTGGTGGGTAAGATGTATCAGCAAAGAGGAAAGAATGCTCAGCTTTTTGTGAATGTAGCTGTGGTAATCGTGATGGTTTTTGGGGTGGCTTTGGGGCCATCGCTTGTTATAAATGACTCACAAACTCAGGCAGTGATGACTTCTGGTTTTCGTAGTAAATTTGCTTTTGCTCAAGAAAGTATTGCAGCTGATGGAGGTGAGGTGCTTGGTTTGTCTGCCAATACACAGATGGCAGTTGACCCATTAACTACAGTATCAGAGAAGCCTAGAGCTGATATTTTTGAATATAAAGTGGAAGATGGAGACACATTGGCTGGAATAGCTAAAAAGTTTGGTGTGGATACAGACTCAATAAAGTGGTTGAACCCTGGCCTTAATGAAAAGAAAATTAAGCCTGCTTCAGTGATGAAAATCCCTCCTGTAACAGGTGTGGTACACACTGTAAAAAGTGGAGAAACAGTTTACTCGATTGCTAAACGATATAACGTTTCGGCACAGGCAATCGTTGATTTTCCTTTTAACGAGTTTAGTAATGATGAAACTTTTGCTTTGGCTATTGGTTCTCAGGTTATTGTGCCTGATGGTGAGATGCCAACAGAAGTTATTACTCCTAGAAGTACTCTGGCTCGAAGTCTTACTCCAAATGCTGGTGCTGTATCGGCCACTGGAAGCTGGATTTGGCCAGCACAAGGTACTTTGACCCAGTTCTTCAAACCTTGGCACAAGGGTTTGGATATCGCAAATCATAGTGGAGGAAATATCTTGGCCGCAGATTCGGGTAGCGTCATTGTAGCTGGTTGGCCAGATAACTCAGGATATGGAAATCGCGTTATGGTTGACCATGGAAATGGATATCAGACTTTATATGCTCACTTAAGTAAGATTTCTGTAGTTGTGGGGCAGACAGTGAAAAGAGGAGATGTTCTTGGCTTTATGGGCTCGACTGGACGCTCTACGGGAACACATCTTCACTTTGAGATTCGTTCTACTTCTGGAAACAAAGATCCTTTGAGTGTGTTGAAATAACTTCCAATTAGTTGACTTTTGTGCGTAAGTGTGATATACTATAAGGTATTGTAAATTGACATTTTGATAGTACACTTTTTGGTTTGAGGAGGAATGATGAAAAAAGTATTTGTAATGATTTTTGTTTTGGTTTTGGTGTTGACTGCCTGCGCGAAAGCACCAGTAGCGACTCCCGAATCGACTGTCGCGGCGACTGTTGAACCAACTACCGTAATCACTGTTGTCCCGACTGAGCCAGCTGTAATGCCGACTCCAGAAATTGAAGTAACGACTTTGTTTGAGCGCGTATATGCGCAAGATGAACTTAAGAGTTCGCTGGTGCTTTCGAACGCTGCTAATCAGGAAAAAGGCTTGTATGAAGTAATTCTTAACGGAAAAGCAGAAACAGTAAAGATTAACGATTGTTCAAAAATGGTAGTTGCTCATGGCAAATATCCTAGCGGAGCTGTCCAATTTATGGAATATGAATTCTCTCCCGAATTTTTCGATCAACATAAGGGAGTTGAATATACAGCCATTCTTGATCGCTTTGATTATGAAACACTAGTACTGGTCCCAAATACAGAGATGCCAAAGTCCGCTTCATCTGATGATCTAAACGCGAGTAGCTGGAATAAAACGAAAGCTACTGTGGCTGTTTGGGACTATCCGGTTAATCCACATGTTGTGGAAAATATGACGACGGGAGAAGTGGCCTTTTTCTATATTATAGGCACATATGATGATAACTCACGCCAGTCGTTTTTGTACGAAGGGGATAGTGCCTGGGGTTGGATCAGTATAGAGGATGCTTCAGGATTTCAAACCATGAATATCACTGAGTCTCAACCTGACTACACTAAATTGGAACAAGCGATGGTTTTGGCTAACGAATCGTTCCCAGAACAAAATTTTAGTGGACCTTCGAGTGCCTGTTATACATTGAATTATAGTTACAACGGCGGGAAGCTTGATAAGGCACTAGTAAATGATTTGTGCCAAATGTACTATACAAAGAAATAAACATAAATAATCCCTCAATGGCGAAAGCTTGCGGGGGATTTTTTTGGTTTATATATCCTATATACTTGACTATTTGGGTTGAAAATGGTATATTACGGGCAGATGTAAATTGACATTTTGATAGTACACATTTTGGTTTGAGGAGGAATGATGAAAAAGATTTTTTTAATGATCTTTGTTTTGGCACTTCTTTTATCTGCCTGTGCGATGTTACCAACAGCAACTACAGTACCAACTAAAGAACCGACTGTTGCTCCAACGATTACTCCGACCAGTGAAGAAGTATTAATTTTTTCTTGGCCCGGTAATGGAGAAGTCGCCACGCCCTTGCCGACAGCAAAACCTGGTGAAGGAATTAACATGAGGCAGCTCTACGAAAAGTACTTCACTCGTGTCGGATCCTCAATTCCTGAGTATTGGGTGGGTATGGCGGAAATGGAGATTGTTGGTGATTATGTTGAAGGTAGCGGCGGTTTGGATGTGTTGATCAACGGAACCCCTGAAACTATCATCGACGATGTGTCTTGTGAAGGGTGTAGCCAGATTTTTTTCCATGATGGATCTCGAACTCTGGGCTCCAAAGAAATTACTTTTAATGAAGAAAACCTGTTTGATCGTGATTGGAACTCCATGTATTATTATTCATTTAATAATGGAGAACAACAAACCCTTTTCATTTTTCCCGCTGGATATTTGTATACTGGTTTGGCGATTATTCCCGAACCAGAGATGCCAGAGGTGGTAGATGTAAGTAAGTGGAATGGTACAAAAACTACCCTTATGGAATGGGAGTACCCCAGCGGATTGATTGTGAATGTGGATACAAGGGAGAGCTCTGGACCTGGAATGAGTGTTTTGGCCATTGATGACAATCATCACCAAATTTATTCCTACGGAAATTTCCGGATGTGGGGGTTTGTTCATGTGGAGAAGGACAGATACGGTGAATGGCAAAACATAATTATAACCCAGTCTGAACCAGACTCCAATGTGTATCAGCGATCAAAAGAATATTTTGAGGAACACTTTCCGAATGAAACGTATGTTGGACCGTATGATACATGCAAAATGGCAACAGATACTGCAGAAGATATGTTTGATGAAGTCTTTGTTCAAGAAATGATTGATGTTTGTGGTGTGTTTTATACAGATGGAAATCTGGGAGGTTTCTAGATTTTCCCCCGCTTCGGCGGGGGATTTTTATGGCTAAAAAGTAGCTATACAAGGCCAAAAATGGTACAATGCAGGCATGGTTGATCACGTAAAGATATTTGTAAGAGCGGGAAACGGCGGAGCTGGAGCCGTGTCTTTTCGTAGAGAAAAATTTATTCCAAAAGGTGGTCCAGATGGTGGAGATGGTGGTAAGGGTGGAAATGTATACATCGAGACAGATCCAAACGAGTCGACTTTACAAGATTTTGCACACAATAAAAGATTTCAAGCAGGTGATGGAGAAAAAGGTCATGGCAAAAAAATGTCTGGCGCTAAGGGAAACGATATTGTGATTAAAGTGCCAATTGGCACTTCTGTGAAATTGACTCGATTGGCTTTGGAAACTGATGAAGAAAAAGATGTCCGTGTTCGAGGAATGAAACTAGGCGTGTTGGGTAAGCTTTTCCGACAAGGCCACATCGAGGGTGAAACGTGGCAGTATTTGGACTTTTTGGAACCAGATATGAGTGTTCAAATTGCTCGAGGAGGTAAGGGTGGACGAGGAAATGTGCATTTTAAAGGATCAAATAGAACTACACCAATGATTGCTGAGGATGGACAGATGGGTGAGTCTTTTGATGTGGAGATGGAACTAAAACTATTAGCTGATGTGGGATTGGTTGGTCTTCCAAACGCTGGAAAATCTACTCTCTTGTCAGTTCTTTCTAATGCTCGACCAAAAGTGGCTGATTATGAATTTACGACCTTGGAGCCAAATCTCGGAGTCTTAAAAATTGGAGACAAACACATGGTGATTGCTGATATTCCCGGACTAATTGAAGGAGCAAGTGAAGGAAAGGGATTGGGAATTCAGTTTTTGCGCCATGTTGAAAGGACTCGTGTATTAGTTCATCTAGTGCCATCAATTGGTGGAACACCAGAAGAAATTTATGAGAAATATGTGGTGATTCGTAAAGAACTAAAGGCATTTGATGCCGGACTTGAGGACAAACAGGAGATTGTGGTGCTATCAAAAATTGATTTAGTGGACTCGGACTTGGTAAAAAAAACAGTGAGCTACTTCAAGAAAAAGAAGGTAACAATACTGCCGATGTCTTCGGCAACTGGAGTGGGAGTAAAGGAGCTTATTTCGAAACTGACGGTGAGTTAATTATCTCGCAACACAGGCTCTTGAGGGGTTGCTGCAGTTTACTCCGCCACATCGATTGGTACAGTATGCAGTGCTGCAAGGAGCTGGTTCATAGTTGTCGGCAACTTTTTGACATGTCCCGTCGATGCATCCGTATGATTCTTTGCATGGTTTGATGTTGCTACAACCGTAATTGATGTCGCCAATACTCATACCTGATGAATAGACGGCTATAGTATCTGTGCAGTTGACAATATTGTTGGCATTTTTGTCAAAAAATGAGTAGATCTGAGCATAAACCGAGAACTGTTGGGGACAAGTTGAGTTTGCTGGAACAAGATAGATGGTATATGGTTCTTTTGTGTTTGGATCGCAGGGCATAGCATCAAGATATGGTTTAAGGATGTCAGAATCACAGGTATATGTAGGGTTTGTGCCTTCTAGAGGAAATTGAGGATAGCATTCATGATCGGAGTAATAACTTTCAAGGGCGATTTTGATTTTGTCTAAATCAGCACGACGACGGGCGTCGTAGCCTTTAAACAATTGAGCCTTAGGATTGATTCCAAAAAGTAAGAGAAGACCTAAGACTACAAGAATGGATGCTACGATAAGAATCTCGACTAAAGTGTACCCCTTGTGTTTAGCAAACATAATTCATTGTAATACGAAATATTAATTCAGTTTGTTTTACTTATTTTGTTTCCACTAGCCAGTAATTGAAAGATACTTGGGGATTATTGGCATTTCCCGTGATGCCAACTGTGAAACCAACTCCCTCTGTTTTGGACTTGACATACAAAACACGACCTTCGGTATCTGATGTTGGGGTTATATAAATCAGCGTAGTTGGAGTTACCTTGGAATTAATTATGGAGATACCTCCTGTAGAAGGTGCAATCGTTGCTTCGCCTATTGTAGTGTTTGTGTTGGTTTGACCGGAGATGGTTGCCATTGGATCGTTTCCGGAAGCAATGATTAAACCACTTGTTGTAAGCTGCGCAAAATTGGCTGATCCTGTGGAAATTGAAGATGAACCGACAGCTAGAGTACCGGAAACAGTGGCTGTTTCTGAAGTAAGTCCTTGGGCTAGTACGTTTCCTGTAACAAGTAAATCCCCATTTATGACAACTTTTCCATTGGGATAGAGAACCATGAGATTATTGGAGATGTTTACGAGTTTGTCACCTGCCGGTTGGATATAAAGATCGGTATCGAAGGCAGAAATGGATTGTGTAAATATGGAACCATTGGCAAGAAGATCGTTGGCAATTAATGTGTGAACATTAAGAGAGTTGAGAGCGAGGTCTGATGGAATAATTGGGGTAGTTTCGTCAAGAGGAGAAAGTGCAAGAGGATCGTTTGTAACAGTAGCGTTTGAAGTGGCTCCAAATAATGAGGCATACGTTCCATACTTGGCTTGGAGATCAGCGAGGATGGCTGAGGCAGTTGAGTATCTTTCATCAAGAAGATTAATTTGAGTATTGATATTGTCTACTGTTTGGCCTTTTATGTTGTCGGCATATAGAGTTCCAGACACGGTTGCGTCGATTACTTTGAGCTGATCGATATCGGCAATTGGAGAGATGAGTTTGGTACGGACAGTTAGATTGTCGGTAATTAAACTGATAGCCGTAGCAGCACCAACTTTTAGATTGGCGACGATACTGTTCATGAAAGTAGAGACCTCTTTGTTTTCGACGCCGTTGACATTGAGTAAATATGTTCCGCTGTTATCGTTTTTGGCTATCAACTCGATAGTGGCAGTGTTGTTTTCAAAGATACTGTTGTAGTTATCGTAAACATTGTAGTTATTTATAACGTGACCGATGGATCCTGAAGTACGAATATTTGGCCAACGATGAGAGTCAAAACGAGGGGCGGTAAGACGATATGAAATATTAGTTGGGGTGGAGGAGTAGATGGCAAGAATTTTGTTTGGTTCATCTACCTCGTACCAAGCTTTGGCTTGACCTTCAGGAGTAAGAAGAACAGAAAGGTCACTAATATGAGCTTGAATGTTGGTGGTTTGACTAAAAAGCCAGACATCGGACCCGACTGGTTGTTGATCAAGATCAATTAGTGTTCTGTAACCAAGGCCTTCGATGTAATCACTGGTTGTAGTAGTTACTTTGCCGACAGTTTCTTCTTTGATACCGATCATGGAGGCCATGTAGGTGGCGTATTTTTTGCCATTTATTGTATATGGAGGGTCGACAGTACCGACATCCATTTTGCCTGCTCCACCACCTACTGTGACTTGACCACCAACGCTTAGGGTTTGAGTAATATTGGTATCACCAATTACTTCAAACTCTATACCAGCACTAATAGCTCCTGTACCGACTTTGAAGCCTGAAGTTGCGTGCCAGACATCAGTATTAAGAGATAGATCGTTTAGGGTAATGACACCTAAACCGCCCTTAACGATACTGTCTGAGAGATGTAGTTCGGCCCATTCGTGGTTTTCGTAACCAAGAAGATCTGAACCGGTGTATCTTGGAAGAATTCCACCTTGCGTTTGAATGGCAAAAGTGTAACCAGTACGAGGCTGTTTAATATATGAAGTAGAAGGATCATCTGTACGGAAGCCAAAGGCTACCGGATTGGCGAAGAAGGATGAGTTTGTGGCGTCTCCTGAAATACGAACTCCGGCTGAAGAAGAAGCTCCATCTGCTCCTGAAGGATAACCAACATTGATGGAGTCAAACCAGTTTGTGGGATAAACAGTGCCAGTGGCTAGACGACTAAAATAATTGGATATATTTTTCCAGCTTGCTCCATCGTAGTACTGAGGATTGTTTTGAGTTGTACTATATATAAGAGAACCAGAGCTAATTGGGACTGGGCGGCCAGCGTCAGTGTAGTTTCCTAATGTTATCTGACCTATGGCAGTGGCATCTAAGAAATTTGTGAGACTATCTCCAGAAAAATCAAAAATATCTGAAGCTGAATTAAAAGTAATATCACCTGAAGTGTTGCTGATGATAGGATCGGCTATTCCAAATTCTAGCGTGGTAGCTGGATTGGTAACACCAATACCAATTCTGGAGTTCGCCGTGTCGACTGCAAAGAAGGTACCAACTTGGAATAGTTGATTAGGGTCAGTAACTCCGATCCCAACATTACCACTTTCTAGGACAGTCATTACTTCAGTTCCTCCAGTTTCAAACAAATTAAGAATATCTGTGGTTCCTGTTGTTTGGATCGCTAATCTTGCAGCTGGGTTGGTTATACCAATGCCGAAGTTGCCTGTATTAATCCATGAATTTTCATCTGCAGTTCCTGCAAGATGGACAAGAGCAGAACTGGTGGCTGTGGATCCGAGATTTAAGGAATCGGTGATATTAAGAGGTGCTAAAGATCCGTCAGTTCTTTGCCAGAAACTTTGTCTTATTGCAGATCCATTTACTAAGTAGTCTCCGGTGATATTTACATCTCCTACAACATCCAATTCGTAAGCTGGATTCGTTAGACCTATACCAACAGATCCATCTCCTAGAATGGTAAGCATATTGGCTGCGGAGTCACCGACTTGGAAGAGCTCATCTGTAGCTGCAAGATCAACGGTTGAGAAAAATGATAGAGCTTCGGTTGTTGTACCTCCGGCAGTTTTTGAAGAGTTAAGTTTGATTTGGTCTGTTGAGGTTAGAATGATATCTCCAGTACCTGAGTTTATGGCGAGAGCTGTGGCTCCTGTTGCGTTGCCTAGAGTAATTGTCTTTGCTGCGGCATCGGTACCGAGACTGATGTTTCCTGTGCCAGTGTTTAGAGTGAAGATGCCATTGGTTGTGGTGTATGTGGTGCCACCTGTTCCAGTATTGACGTTAACTGCTGTTGCACCTGTGATATTTCCGATGGTTACAGTATGTGCGATAGCGTTGGTGCCTACATTGATTGAGTTTCCTGTTCCACCATTTAGAGAAACGGAAGTGGCACCTGTACTGTTTCCGATAATAATTGCTTTTGCTGCGGCATCGGTACCGAGACTGATGTTTCCTGTGCCAGTGTTTAGAGTGAAGATGCCATTGGTTGTGGTGTATGTGGTGCCACCTGTTCCAGTATTGACGTTAACTGCTGTTGCACCTGTGATATTTCCGACTGTTACCGTATGAGCTATGGCATTTGTACCAACATTTATTGAGTTTCCTGTGCCACCATTTAGAGTAACGGAAGTGGCACCTGTACTGTTTCCGAGAGTTATGGCGCGAGCCGTTGCGCTTGTACCGATACTAATGATAGTTGCATTGGTGTTTCCAAGAGCAAGAGTACCTGCTCCGACAGTATCTAGTCCGTATGTAGAGTCGACGATTATATTTCCTCCGGCTACTTGGAGTTTTCCGGCTGTAGGATTGGTAAGACCAATTCCGAAGTTGCCAGTGTTGATGAAGGAGTTTTCGCCTGCCTTTCCTGCTAAGTGAACTGTGGCTGAGGCTGTTGAAGTAGCTCCAAGAGTGACGGAGTCATTGAGGTCTGTGGGTGACAGAACTCCACCATTCCATTGCCAGTACTGAGCACCTCCGCTCGCAGGAGGATCAATCCATTCAACTCCAGTGCCTGTTGAAGAAAGAACTTGACCTGAAGTACCTGCGCTGCCATTGTCGTACAAAGCACCCGTAAGATTGATGTCTCCTGTGACATCGAGATCGTATGTAGGGTTGGTAAGGCCTATCCCAAAGTTTCCTGTATTAATCCACGAATTTTCGTCTGTAGTCCCTGCTAAATGGACTAGGGCAGAAGATGTAGCCGTGGAACCTAGATTTAAGGAATCGGTGATATTAAGAGGAGCGAGAGAGCCTAATGTTCTTTGCCAGTTGCTGGCAGTTAGTGGAGCTCCGTTTGCCAAATAACTTCCGGTGATATTTATATCACCCACAACATCAAGCTCGTATGCTGGATTGGTAAGGCCGATGCCAACATTTCCTGTTCCAGAGAATGCGAGATTGAAGCCTGCTAGGGGAATATCGGTGTCGGCTGTTAGTGTTCCACCAAGTTTGACTTCGTTAACGGTTCTAGTTAGTCCATTGGAGAAAGTAAGTGGTACTTCGTAGTCAGTTCCGGCTGAGGCGATACTGAGTCTTCCTGTGGTTACTGCGGCTTTGACTAAACCACCGACATTAAGTGAAGAAAAATCAATGTCTCCTGAAGAAGAGATTCCTGTGAATCCTGATGCAACACCCAGTGTAGAAATATCCCAACTGGTGGAGTTAATGGCTACAGTATTTGATCCTCCACCTATTGTTACTGCTCCTGTAGAAGTACCGGTGTTGATATTTGTTGTGAAGTTTGAGTCGTTATTTAGACTGATATTTCCTCCTGAGGTGGTGACAGTGCCAACTACTGTTAACTTTGAGCCTGGATTGGTAAGACCAACTCCAAAATTGCCTGTATTTATGAATGAGTTATCACCTGCAACTCCAGCTAGGTGAACAGTCGCGGAGGCTGTGGCTGCGTTTCCTAGATTGATGGCGTCAGTAATAGATGTGGGGTAGAGGACGCCCGTGTCCCATGACCAACCTTGGTTTGTAGCACTTACAGAGGAAGCGTCAATCCATTCAACTCCAGTGCCTGTTGAAGAAAGAACTTGTCCTGAAGTACCTGCGCTGCCATTGTCTCTTATGGCTCCTGTGAGATTGATGTCACCTGAAACATCGAGTTTATAACTGGGATTGGTAAGGCCGATGCCAACATTTCCTGTTCCAGAGAATGCGAGATTGAAGCCTGCTAGGGGAATATCGGTGTCGGCTGTTAGTGTTCCACCAAGTTTGACTTCGTTAACGGTTCTAGTTAGTCCATTGGAGAAAGTAAGTGGTACTTCGTAGTCAGTTCCGGCTGAGGCGATACTGAGTCTTCCTGTGGTTACTGCGGCTTTGACTAAACCACCGACATTAAGTGAAGAAAAATCAATGTCTCCTGAAGAAGAGATTCCTGTGAATCCTGATGCAACACCCAGTGTAGAAATATCCCAACTGGTGGAGTTAATGGCTACAGTATTTGATCCTCCACCTATTGTTACTGCTCCTGTAGAAGTACCGGTGTTGATATTTGTTGTGAAGTTTGAGTCGTTATTTAGACTGATATTTCCTCCTGAGGTGGTGACAGTGCCAACTACTGTTAACTTTGAGCCTGGATTGGTAAGACCAACTCCGAAGTTACCTGTGTTAATCCATGAATTTTCATCTGCAGTTCCAGCTAAGTGTACAAGGGCAGAGGATGTTGCTGTGGATCCTAAATTAAGAGAGTCGGTGATATTGATTGGAGCAAGAGAGCCATCAGTACGTTGCCAAAGTTGTTCAGAAATGTCTACGCAAGTGAGAGTGTCACCAACAGCTTGGACGGCTTGGCCGGCAGGGCAGGCGGAAGGATAGTTTTGAAGTTTTGTCCAGTCGAGCTCTGAAATCTCGGCGTTATTAATTTCGCCGTTTGGCAAAGAGACAGTTCCTGAGGCTACAGTGAGACCTGTGAGGCCTGTAAGTGTGCCTGTTGCCAGTATGTTTCCGTTGTTTTGAATGGTGAATTTGCTGGTTCCTGAGGCTGAGGCAGTAAAGAGATCCCCAGAACCGTTTTGATCGATGATGAGGCCAGCGTTGGCAAGAGAAGCTGCGGTATTGATCATTACTTGACCATTGGCTGCTACGTAAAAACGATCAGTTTCTGTGGAACCTGCGGTAAGTGAGAGAAGTCTGCCTGTAGCTGTATCGTTTCCGATATAGCCTGAGATTAGGGCACCGGATGTCAGATTGGCGTTTTCGATTCTTAGTGTATCTGTCGAAGTAGTACTTCCTAAGACTTGGACTTGACCACCACCAATGGCATCTGGTTGAAGAACTATGTTGCCACCGGAGTTGGCTGTTGTTGTTAGGGTAAGCGCTTGACCATTTAAATTAAAAGTACCAGAGGTAGAGTTTATTGATGGGGAAGGAGCGGCAATATTGATGTCGCCATTATTGTCGACAATAGGGACAGTATTGATAGTTGCGGACCCAGAAGCGGGATACCCCTGTAGGGTTTCGGAGTTAAGGGCATAACCGACTGTGGCAATTTGTTGTCTGGGGGTGAGGGTTTCGGCTCCAACAGTTACTTCTAAATAAACGTCACGGTTTTCTGTGAAAACTGTACTGGCAATTTCTGAACCGCAAGTGCCACCACCTATTAATGTATTAAAGATACCATTTGGATCCGGAGTAATTTGACAGGTACCGGAAGTGTAAAGCTCTGAACCGGCACTTGGATCATTAAATAATTTAAATACAACATCAACTTGGGTAGTAATAGGTGTGGCTGATGAGTCTGTCAGGCGTCCTTGGAAGGAGAGCTGACGCCTAGGAACTGTAGGGAGGGCAGCAGAACTGGGTGCAGCCTGTTTTATGATTTGATTGTAGCCAAAAATAACCATGGCTGAAGTGGCTAGAACAAGAATGGCGAGATGAAGATAAGGAGTAAAGGGAAGAGAGTTGTATTTTTGGTAAAGTGTGGCTAAACGACTCTTGGGGCCTGATGGATGATGTTTGTTTTTTGAGCCTGAAAGCCTTTCTAGCCAAGATAGGGGAAGAAGTTTAGGTACGTCTCTTTTGTATTCAAAGGGGTTGGTAGGAATATATTTCTGAAGAAAGCAGTATCTCGTGAATTGTTTTATGGAAGATTGGCGTCTATTTATGACAGAAGTACTAGTATGAGATAGTCTGAGATAGGTAACATAGGTACTTAGATGACTTTCACTCAAAATGTTTTCGAGATTTTGATCAAGAAAAGGGGTTTCATTAGCACTCCATGCAAAGAAGTGATTAAGATCTGAAATATAGTTTTTTACTGTTGAATGGGTCTTTTTTTCTTTTATTAGAAATACTTTAAAGTGTTCAAGTATTTTGCTAATGGTGGGAAGGGAGTTGTCGACAGAGTTTTTGGGACTGATGTTTGACGAAGGTGTGTTTTTGGATACCTCACTTGCCTCTTGAAGACTGGAAACAAGACCAAACTTGACGGCGAGGAAGGTGGAGAAGCGTCTGATGGAGGCACTACGACGATTGATTGTGTTTTGGGGAGTGAAGGACTTTTTTTGGTCCGTTAAGTATAAATTGAGGTATTTTGAGATACTTTGAAATATTTCTTGAACGGATGGAGGGTTGTCCTCTGTAGATATGGATGCACAAAATGAGAAGAAATGACGAAGATCTGAGAGATAGTTTTTAACTGAAACCGCTGAAAGCCCAGTCTCGAAAAGAAATCCGGAGAAGAGAGTTTGGAGTTCTAATTGATTGGGCAGGGACATTGTTTAGTTGGCGGCGAGTACTAAGAGAAAAATAACCGGAACGATGAAGATAATTCCCGCAGTCAAAACTTCGGAGATGGAGATCTTCTGGTTAGATGAATCTGTGGTCCAGTCTTGTTGGGAGTAGTCGTTTATTAACATTTTTTAAAGAGTTGTTGATAACTTGATTTAGGT
>CAZMCB010000009.1:0-31348 GCA_964564895.1 uncultured Pseudomonadales bacterium
GAGCCGCCTCTGAGATTCGAACTCAGGACCCCCAATTTACAAAATTGGTGCTCTAACCAACTGAGCTAAGGCGGCGTGACAGATATATTTTACCTTACAATCATGATTTTGATACTGATAAATGATTTGACATTCGTGTATTTTTCGGGATAATGGAGTTATGGCAAGAATCCCTACTGAAAAAGAATTGAGAGATTTGTATCTAATTAAGAAAAAGTCACTATCGGAGATTTCCAATATATTGAGTTTTAAGACGCATAAAGTTATCTACTGGATGGATAAGTATAGGATTTCAAGAAGACAAAGATCTGAGGCAAACTATATAAAAGCAAATCCTGACGGTGAACCTTTTAACATCAAAAATAGACTGACTAGAGATGAAGTAAAACTGAAATACTTAGCTTTGGGATTGTATTGGGGAGAGGGCACAAAAACAGAGAGACACTCCGTTAAGGTCGTAAATACCGACGTTGGAGTTATTGCACAGTTTAAAAAATATTTATTGGATATTTGTCAGGTAAAAGAAAACAAAATTAAGTATTATTTACAGACATTTAAAGATAATGATTTGGTTATTGCAAAGAAATATTGGAGTGAAAAACTTGGTATTGACCCTGTATTAGTTAAAACTACAAATCCAATTCATTCAATGGGAAAGGGAACATATAAGAAGGTTTGCTGTTATGGAGTCATGACTATATCGTTCTTCAATATTCATTTAAAAGCATACATAATGAATGAACTTCGGAAAATGGGCATGAAATGAGGTAAAATATGTAGTTGGTTATAATTAGCCTGGATAGTTCAGTGGTAGAACGGATCCTTGGTAAGGATCAAACTCGGGTCCGATTCCCGGTCCAGGCTCCATGATTCGCCAATATATGCCAAGGTGGTAGAGTGGACAAATACTCGGGTCTGTAAAACCCGCGGCGCAAGCCTACACAAGTTCGAATCTTGTCCTTGGCACTAAGTACATTTATTTAAGGAGGAAAAATGTCAGTTGAAGAATTAAGTTTTCAGGAACGAAAAGACAAATGGAAAGTTCTTTCGGCAGAGATTGATAGAGAAATTGCCGAACATCTTGGCGAGGCTATGTTTGTAGCAGAAGTGTATAGATCTTGGAGACAGATTGGGCTAAAACCATCAGAAATTACGCCTGAGATGTGTCACTTTGGATCAGAATAAGGAGAATGAATGGCTAATCAACTGAGCGACGAGGAAAGAAAAAAGATTTACAAAGAAGAACTGAAGAAGTTAAATGAGCAGATTGATAAGGAAATTGAGGCACGTAGGGGAGAAGTTCAGTTTATGGCTGACGAGTATCGAAAGCATCGTTTGGCTGGAATGAGTCCCGAGCAGATACATTATGATCTGTGTCATCCTTGGAGATAACAAAACACCGCGCTAGGGAAACCTAGCGCTTTTTATGCCTATTTATTAGTAAACTCTGGAGATTTGTAGAGAATAGCTTTTGTTTCGGCGTTTAATTGAATAATAAGAGGGGTGGCGCTAAGTCCTTTGGTATACAAGGAGAGTTGCCAGATAATACCAGTGCTGGTTTTGATGTATTGGGCTTTTATGGGAGCTGCTATGCAGGTTTCTTGATTTGCACATTGGGTGTAGGTAATTCTAATGGCTTCATCAAGCTCGATACCAAGCTTGTTGCTAAGGACAGCGTCGTTTAGGGACGGAATATTATCGTCTGGGGTGACATAGATTTGTTTGTCGATTATTTCAGGCGTGCCTTTGCTCGATATGGCTACATAAAAATATTTTTTGGTAGTCGTATCTTCGCGGAAAAAATATTTGGTGACGGCTGTAGCTTGGTCTGTAGCATTGTCTGTCTTGATAAGGATAAGCTGAGCGTTTGGAGAGCGACCGATAGCTACTTTGAGGGCTGCTTGAGCGTTTTTAAGAGGAAGATTGGAACTACTGATTTGTGAAATTGTGGGAGTTGCTGTTGGAGTGGCTGAGGGAGTTGCAATAGCTCCACTTTGAGTAGCTATGGTAGGTGTGGGGATACTGAAAACTGTTGGGGTAGGTGTAGGAGTAAGGGTGGTTTCTTGTTTTTCGAGTGTTTGGGTGATTTCTTGAAGCTGTGTTTTTAGCTTGTTAGCTTGGGAAGATAGATAGGCAGCTGCGGTAAGGCCAACGCCAGCAACTATAAGAAGGACAATAATAATAATTGGGGTAATCGATTTACCTGTTTTAGGAGGAAGTGCTGCGGCTGTTGGAGCAGTTTCAATTGGCTTTGGCGGTTCAGGCTGAGGAAGAACTTCTGGAATTTCTCCTTCAGGAGGGACCGTTTCTTGTAATGCCTGTTTTTCCATCATGTTTTCGTTAGCGGAAACTAGATTTTCTTGATGGGTTGTGAAGTCTTGAACTGAAGGAACTGAGGGTATTTCATCTGGTGTGGGTTCAAAGGCAGGATTGAGAGGTTCTTGAGAAATTAAAGGAGGAGTAGATGGGGCAATAGGCTCAACTTGAGGTTCCGGAGCTGGAGAAGTGAACTGTGTGGAAGTAACTGGCGGTTCTACTGGAGTAACCGGTGTTTGTTGAGGCGAAGGAAAAGAACCGAGATCATCGTTGGGCATAGTTTAGTATGGCAAAAAGAGGGCTATATGTCAATTAATGATGTAGTTGTGGGGGGATTTTTTGACCTTGAGATTGAGATTTGCTTTTTTGAGAAGTCTTTTAAGATATGGAACTGTGACGGCGAAGCAAAAACGAGGTTTTCCTTGGAAGGGGATGTAGACAAAATGAGGATTTTGGAGCTTGGTTTTGATATCCAAATGATATTTTAGATATTTTGGTTGCCAGAGATTCCAAGAAGTGATGAGTATCTTACCGTTTGGCTTTAGGTGTTTTTTGATTTGTTTCAGGACAAAGAGTTGATCTTTTTCTGTAGGCAAATGATGGAGAACAGCGATGGAGTAGATGTAGTCGTACTGGGGAAGGTGCTTCCAAATTGTGTCTTTGGTAATGTCTGTTTCGATAAATTTATGTTCAGGATGAGCCTTTTTTGCTTCATTTAGAAGCTCTTTGCTTATATCGAGTCCAGTGTACTTGATGCTCTTTGGTAAACCGAGAAGGAGGCGACCATTGCCACAACCTACATCTAGAACAGAAGATTCTGATTTAACATCGGTTAAGAATGGCTTTAGATCTGGCCAGATATACTGGCGTGAAGCTGAAAACTCTTTCCCTATGGTGTCATAGGTGTTTTTTACCGACTCAATTATATTTTCTTGGTCCATCAGAGATATTTTATCAGCGTTAGGGTAAAATACTAGGAAAGTTCTTTAATAAATGGATAGGAGGAGTGATGTCTGACAAGTTAGATTTGTATAAGCTTGAAGGAAAGAAAGTATTGATTACCGGTGCTTCCTCTGGAATTGGAAGAGCAACGGCCAAGATGTTTTCTCAACAAGGCTGTCAGGTTTTATTGGTTGATATAGATATGCAAGGGATGATCGACACAGTAAATGAGATGAATCAACCTGAAAGCCATGAAATTTATGAGGTTGATCTGAGTAACAAAGAAGAAATTGATCGTTTTTGGAATAATTTGAAAATTACCCCCGATATTTTAGTAAATAACGCAGGCAGTTTTCCAACTCAGGATTATTTAAAAATGACCAAGGATCAGTATCAAAAAACAATCGATGTGAACCTGAATTCGATGGTTTGGATGTGTCAAGAGTTTATAAAGCGACGTGAGAAAGCGGGTGGGGTAATTGTAAATATTGGGTCAATTGAGGCGATTTTACCCTTTAAGAAACATCTAGTTCCGTATAGTGTAAGTAAGGCGGCGGTGATTGCCTTGACCAGATCACTCGCGAGGGATTATGGGAAGAAAGGGATTAGGGCCAACGTTGTATTACCGGGAGCAATAAAGACTCCAGGAACGATGTCACAAGTTTGGAAAGGTCTGCGCAATTTTCGGGTTGATTTGATGCGAGTGGCAGACACATTTCAATCCCGTTTGTCTTTGGGTAGATGGGGGAGACCAGAAGAAGTGGCAAAAGTAATTCTGTTTCTTTCTAGTGATTTAGCTAGCTATGTTCAGGGAGTAATGATTCCCGTCGATGGTGGGTTTTTGTCTTCATAGAAGTTTAGGCGACCAGAAATGGTCGCCTTTTTGTTGGAAATGGATGCTAAAATTGCTTCAAGAACATTAAATTATGGAGGTGAGGATGGAAGAAATTTGTGCAATTGTAAGAGATTCTATTGGTCGAACAGTCTTGTTTTGGTTGTATGGAAAGTCATTTCGTGTTTCTCATATAGAAAATAATGAAGAGCCTTGGATTGATATCCAAGAAATTGGACACAGTACAAAAGTCCGAGTGAAAAATGAGGAGCAGTTGGTGACATACATTAGGAATCATGTGTCTGTTGCTCCTAGACTAGATGAGATGATAATGTTCAATGTAAGAAACGCAGTTTGTAAGTACTCAAATCTTAAATGCGACTCAGAAAAGTAGAGTGATTTCCCCGGTAACCCCGGGGATTTTTTTTGCCAAAATAAAACCCTCTTTCGAGGGCTTTAGTGAAAATTAACGTCGATTGGCAATTTCTTCTAGAGATATTGCCGTTTTTTTAACTTTAATTTTCTTTTTATTTTTTGGTGGAGTGATACCGGCTAATGTTTTACTTAATTTTTCTAAAGTACTTGATACTTCAGATACTGTCAACCCCCGTTGTCTTTGGTTGTAATAGTAATCTGAGTAGTCCATTTCTGTCTCCTACCATTAATGTAAAGATACGATTGAGCCGTCCTTGACTCGATGGGGAATGATACCATAAACCTATAATATTGTCAAGTTGAAACAATAGGATAGAAAGACATAATTCATAATAAAAATCCCTCCGTTTTGGAGGGATGAAGTTATTTTGGAGATACGATTAATACTATTAATGAAAAAATTGCCCCCAGATCGAAGAGAAATAGACTACTTTTCCCAGTTAATAGGGGTTCGATGCCGTAGCCGATTATGAATAATACTGTTATCAAGGAATACACAAAGAATGGAATTAAACCTAAAAACCATTTTTTTTTGGCTCCTTTTAGGCGTTTACATGCCCAAAATGTGAGAGGCAAAATGATAGGAAGCAACATACTATCTCCTTATAAAAATGTGCTGTTTAAATAATCTGGGGATACTTTATCATAAAAAATACTAATTTGCAGTTTTTATAGGGTAAAATGTAAGAATGCAAATAGGTGATTTAGTCCTTCGAGACAATGAAAAACTCACCCTTGAGAATATCGAGGACTTTCGTCGTGTCTGGTCGAAGGAGCTTAGGAAAATGCCAAAAAATTCCGAGATTTGGCCATTTCTCACTGATCCTGAACTAATTGAGGCCATGAAAACACGCGGAGTGCGAACAGAGTCTGGTGTGGCTCCTTTTGCGGTGATGATGAAACCGTTTTTCTGCCCTGGGGAGTGTATATATTGCCCTCTTGAGCCTGGAATGCCCAAGTCGTATCTCTCGGATGAGCCTGCTGCTCAGAGAGCTAAGATCTTGAACTTTGATCCATATTTGCAAGTAGAAGGCAGAATTCGCCAGATGGTAGAAACTGGGCACATCACTGATAAGATTGATTTGATTGTAATTGGAGGCACTTTTGGAGCCTATCATGAGGATTACAAGCGAGAGTTTTTTAAGGCTATGTTTGATGCGGTGAATGGTAAGGTGAGTGAAACACTTGCAGATGCTCAGAAATACAATGAGACTGCAGAGAAAAGAATCGTAGGTATCTCTATCGAAACTCGACCGGACTGGATTACTGAGGCTGAAGTGAAGCTTTGGCGAGAGCTGGGGGTAACGAAAATACAGATGGGGGTTCAGGCTCTTGATGAGAATATATTGAAAACTATAAAGAGAGGACATAGCCTTGATGAAGTGGCGCAGGCTACAAGGATGTGTCGAAACGCAGGGCTTAAGATTTGCTATCACTTGATGCCTAATTTGCCAGGAAGTAGTCCTGAAAGGGATATGGAGATGGTAAAAATGATGTTTACTGATTCTCGATTTGGTCCAGATTATTTGAAGGTGTATCCAGCGATGACTATCGAAGGGACGGAGATGTACGAGATGTGGCAGAGAGGTGAGTATGTGCCTTATGAGGAGGATGCACTAATAAAAGTATTAAAAGAAATTAAGGCTAATACGCCAGTTTGGTGTCGGATTGATCGTTTGATCCGTGACATAAGTAAAAAATGGGTATCTGCAGGCACAGCGAGAACAAATTTGCGCCAAGTATTGCAACAAGAGCTTGTTAAAGAAGGAAAGAAATGTAAATGCATCCGTTGTAGAGAAGTGCGAGGAGGAGTATATGACACAAAGGTGGAGCTAAAGATCAATGAGAGAGATAGCCTCGGGGGCAAAGAGTTGTTCTTATCCTACGAGAATGAAGATAATCTGTTTGCCATGCTTCGATTGAGACTGCCCGAGGTAGAAGAGAAAATGCTTTTTTATGAGCTTAAGGGTGCCGCTATCGTCCGCGAAGTGCATGCTTATGGTCAAGTGGCGGAAATTACTGATGACCTTACTCGAGAGTCGGGGGTTGCCACACCGCCAAAGGCGGTTCGCAATGACGAGGAAAACAACATTGATAGTAATGTTAAAACTCAACATCAAGGGTTAGGAAGAAAATTGATGATAAAGGCGGAAGACATTGCTCGCGAAAGGGGATATAAAAAAATGGCAGTTATATCGGCTATCGGAACGAGAGAATACTACAAAAAGCTTGGTTATAGCCTCGAGGGAACATACATGGTGAAGGCACTTTAGGTTAATAATAGACCTATATGTGATAAAATCTGGCTTGTAATTCGTTGCAATCTTAAAAATCTAACATTGTGAAGTATGGAGGTCAGGATGGTTGTTAATATTGGAAGTGAGTCAAATGACTGGAGAGCCCAACAATTAAGTAACTTTGCTGAAAGTCAGTTTGAGATAGACGGTGAGTGGTTTAGTTCTGTTGAAGGCTTTATTCAGGCAATTAAGTTCCCAGAAGATCATCGAAACAGAATATTTGGCTCAATCTTGTGTGGAGTCGATGCAAAAAAACTGGGGAGACATGCCGAGCGAAAGTTTGTTTGGTGGATGGGACGGAAAATTGTCTTTGGTTCCGTAGAACATCAAGAACTGATTGCCCGTGCAATCATCGCCAAGTTTAAACAAAATCCTCATTGTATGGTGGCCTTAATCGCGACATCAGGTGAGGAGATTACCCATGATTTGGGTAGACCAGAAGATCCAAACACATCTTTACCAGCTGAGTTGTTTTGCAAAATTCTAACTAAGATTCGTGATGCAGGTATTGCTGACGATATATAACTTTGGAGGACGCATGAATGAAGGAAGAAAGTGCTCAGTTTGTGAAGGGAAAGAAAGAGAAGTGGAAATCGTAAAGCAGTCTGAAGAGTCAATAATGCCGTGGAAAATGGGATACACGCCTACATTCTTTTGGTGTGACAAATGCCAGAAGAGAATTTGTTTCTCCTGTGTTGTTAAAAAAGGATTTTTTCAGATGAATCACTGTCCGAGCTGTTCGGAAATTGTCAAACCGTGTTGAAATTTAGCCAGGGGGAACCCTGGCTTTTTGTTGGCTAGAAAGAGTCTGTTGTAGTAGAATTGAGTTATGAATAAGAAGATATTTTTTAGTGTAATCGCTGCAGCTTTGTTTGGAGGCGTAGTTTTGGCTCAACCAGCGAAGGCAAATGAAGGAATTTTGCTGATGCGTGGAACAGGCGGAACTAGTGGATCATGTTTTGCTGCCTCTGTATTTGTAGATGGATCATATAGAGTGTTGGCAACTTGTCGTGATCTTAAAACAGCACTTTCACCTGAGCTTAATCGTTATGTGGTTTGGCTAACTGAAGAAAATGGCAAAACCAAGAGATTGGGAGAGATTGTAAACGGAAAATTGGCTACTACTACGAATGTTAAATTTACCGATTTATATATAACGGCCGAGTCCGATGGATATATTAATAAGCCATCTGAGAATATTTTACTTACCGGTATTGTTCAGACAATCAATTTTGAGACTGGTGAAGTCAAGCCAGGAGCTGATGTTACTATTGCCCCAACTCCTACTCCAAGTAAGGTTACGAATAAAGTAACTCCTACAAAAGCCGTTGACGTTACTGTAGAAACTACAGATGAAACTCCAAGTAAGGGGATTGGTGGAGCTTTGTCGACCGTTTTGAAGATTGCCTTGTTTGGATTTGGAGCTCTTCTACTAATCGTTGGAGTATTTAGCTTCATTTCAAGGAAGAGAGCTCTGTAATTCTGCGTCATTGCGAAGCACGAAGTGCTGTGGCAATCTCACATTAAAGTGGGGTATAAGTCGTTCCGATTTATGTTTGTTTTTTCTATGAGAAGATTCTTTTTATTTCTAGACCAGGATTTTAGTTGTTTTTCTCGAATGATTGCATTTGTCATATCTTCGAAGAATTCGTAATAAACTAATTTATTCAAGTTATATTCATTAGTAAATCCTTCAGACAGTTTGTTTTTATGTTCCCAGACTCTTCGTAATAGATTATTTGTCACTCCAATATAGATGGTTGTGTTGTATTCGTTTGCCATGATGTAAATGCAAGGGAAACGTTTCATATGATTACTTTATCTTTTGTGGAGTGAGATTGCCACGTCGGAGTACCTTCTCGCAATGACGAGTGGAATTGTGGAGTGAGATTGCCACGTCGCTTTGCTCCTCGCAATGACGGGTGGAGTTTATGGCAAGAGAATGCGGATGAAGAAGCGGATCACTGGCTCCATAATGGCCATGACTGGAGAGCTGCCGAAGATGGGGAAGATAAGAAGAATAAGGATAAGAGTGCCATAGCGATTCATGACTACTTGGAACTCATAGGCTAAGTCACGTGGAAGTAGGGCAAAGACGATTTTTTGGCCATCTAGAGGACCGACAGGGATAAGATTGAAGATGGCAATGCTGATGTTGGTGACTACTAGAGGAATTAAGAAAAATCCAAAAGAATATGGGAGAAAATGAATTAGAAGGGCGACGGCACTAGCAAGAAGTAGATTGCTTATGGGTCCGGCAATAGAAATAATACCGGCGTCACGTCTAGGGTGCTGGAGATTGTATGGGTCAAAAGGTGTTGGTTTGCCCCAACCAAAAGCAAAACTACCGCTCGAAAGAAGCATAAGACTCAGAGGAAGAACGACGGTACCTATGGGATCGATGTGAGCGAAAGGATTGAGAGTGAGGCGTCCTGCGGCTCTAGCTGTTGGGTCTCCAAGTCTGTCTGCTGCGAAGGCGTGGGCAAACTCGTGAATGGCAATAGCGAGGATGAGGGAGACGACAGAAATTAGAATTCCAATGATAGTAATCAGCATAACAATTATTGTAGTATACCTTGAGAGCAAAAATATGTTAAAATTGTGCCCATGAAACAAAATATAAAACAGCCTGAAAAAGGAAGACTTCAGTGCGCTACTTGTGGCAAAGGAGTTCAGCACGTCAACTTAGTAAGTTTTTCAAAACGCAGAATTAAGCATGTCAGAAAACCTAATCTTCATGTACATCACCTAACAATTGATGGAACAAGAATCAAGATTAAAGTTTGTACTACTTGCAAAAGAGCTCTTCGTGAGACTCAGAGAGCCGAACAAGTTGCAGCTTCTAAAGTAAGTGCCTAAGAAAGAGTATTCTCGTTCTTATCTAAAAAGCATTCCAAATTTAAATTTGTCTGGTGACGTTGGTGGTACGTCGGTTTTTATGGGTCAGCGAGATAATGAAATTGTGTGGGAGTCTCTTTCTTTGAAGTATGGTTTTATCGAAACAGCAATGGTCCAAAATGGCATGAGACTTATTGCAGGTGATTTGGGGATTTCTATGATGTACGACAACGAAGGTGACCTTTCGGAAACGATGATAGACGTACGAAAATACCTAATTGCCATAAATGATGAACTGCCTGAAATGATAAAAGATCATGATGATTTGATCGATATTATCGATGTGATGGAGGACTCGGGTAAGCTTATTTTTATTGATGTCAATTGTAAAAACAAGAGTGTTACTGTCATAAAAAAAGATGTGAACCCTCCAAATAAGGCCGAGATGATTTCAACTCAAGGAGTTCAAACATTTAATGATGGGGTGTATATTCCAATTAGTTATTTTGGTCGCGAGATGATGTTTGGCTGTGAGATGGCCGAAGATGGCTTGGTTTTTGGGATTGGAATAGCTGAAAGAAATGTTAGCGAAGATAAGATTGAGGATTACATAAACGATTCTGAAGAAGAATTTGATGAAGGAGAAATGCCTCTCGATGAGGACTCAGACGAAGAAGGACTAGAAGAAATGGATAGTGAACTAATATTGTTGAGAAAAATAACAGACAATGTAAACTGGCCAACTTATCTTGATGGAGAACGACCCGACAGGTTTGAAAAACTAGCGAAAAGAATCTTATTGTTTTAATCTAGCTGGTGTCCTTGGAGGAACTGTTTCCAGGAGATGGGGGATTTGCCTGATAGTTGAACAGTGTTTAGACTTAGCTTGTCGTCTACAAGGGAGGTGTCGATTAATTTGATATCTGTGTCTTTAATTTTTGTCCAAGCACCGGGGTCTGGATTGAGTGAGCGGATAAGGGCGTGTAGGGTAGAAGCATCGATTCCACTTTGAGCTATTCGGATTTTTTCGTAAGGAATAAAAGCGTTTTCGCGAGTTTGAGTTTTGTAGCTTGGTGTGAAAACAACGTCTTTTTCACTTTGGACAATTTTGGTGTAGTTTTGCGCACAAATTTCGGGTAATTTATCGGCCAGTAATGCTATGGCAGCTTGAGTAAGTTTTGTGGTCAATGTGGCGGTATTGTCTGTAATATCGATAGGTAATTTGGATTGCGCTATTATTGGGCCGTGGTCCATAAGGGCATCCATTTCCATCAAAGTGACACCAGTTTCGGAGTCCTGATTTTTGATTGCTTCACTTATACAAAGGGCGCCTCGATACTTGGGAAGTAGAGAAAAGTGAATGTTGTAAATGCCGATCTTGGGAATATCGATGTAGTTTTGGGGAATAATCTTGCCATAGGAGACGACAAGGAAGATATCGGGCTTGAGAAGTCTAAGATGGGCAAGATTTGCCTCATCTAGCTTGCCTGGCTTGTAGACTGGAAGGTCATAAGTGCCTGCTAGAGAGGCGACTGGGGACGGAGTGAGAGTAAGCTTCCTGCCTGTGGGCATATCTGGCTTGGTAACGACTCCAACCACGTTGACCAAATCACTTTTGATGATTGATTCGAGGATCTCGGCGGAGAATTCAGGGGAGCCGAAGTAGACTAAATTTGGTTTCATATGTTTATTCTACCATTTTAGGGTAAAAAGTATCCTATATACTTGACAAAATGGGGTTTTTGAGGTATACTTAGGCTCGTAATTATCCTAGATCTTTGAAAATGGAGTGTGATGAAAAAATATTGGCAAGGAATGCACGTTTGGGAGTGGTTTGTTTCTATAGCAATTTTTTCTGATCTCGTATGTGCTGTATTTTTCTACTTATTTTAAATTGTGGAGGAGAGTCAATGGAAAGAAAAGTCGAGTGCAGGGGAAGTTTTTATAAGGTGCCCGCATGGGCCGTTTTCACTCCGGTTTTGTTCTTTATGGCGGCGGTCATCCTGATTCCGACAAAAAAGAAAATCAAGTAATTTGTTTTATAAAAGCCTCGGAAATTCCGGGGCTTTTTATTTATCTGTTTACTTCTCGATAGGAGAAAGGCCATTGGGAGTCTCTATAAGAATCTCTCCACCTTGTTCTAGAATACGATCTGTGAAGAGAATGCCGTCTAGATGGTCATTCTCGTGCTGAACATAAGCTGAGTCCGCATCTTCAAATTTGCGGTGTCTACGCTCGAGTTTGCCATCTTTGAGAGTGAGATAGTCGACCTCGACAGAGTAAGGGCGGTTAACGGCGCCCCAGAGGCGAGGCACAGAGAGACAGCCTTCGAGCCAGCGATCTTTACTTTTGGTGTGGACATCAAAAAGAGTGGCTTTGGAAAAATTGGAGAGAACAGGATTGATAAAGATTTCAGGCACTCCATGGAAGGTAACGATAAAGAGACGGCGACTTATACCTACTTGAGTAGCTGCCAAACCAACACCCTCTGGATCCTGTGCGGATTTTAGGGTTTTTAACATCTCTTCAATCTGCTTTTCTAGCTTCTTATCAAGCTTTTCTACAGGCAAAGCCTTCTTGTGAAGAAATGGATTTGGAGTGGTTAAAATCTTCATAATATATGTATATTTTATCATTGACCTGTAATATATGACGGTGTTATAATAACCAACGCACGTTTAAAGCACGAAAAACGCACTAAAGGAGGTTTGTGTTGAGTGAAAATACTTTAAGTTTGGTTCAGGTGTTTGATTTATTAAACAATATTTATTTTGTGAAGAGTTGTGGGGTAAAGACTGTCGTAGAAAATACTGAAAAGTATCATCTTAGTGCTTCAGTTCCAGTAAAAATATTGGGGAAAGTTACTTTTGAGTCTGAGTACCGCTCGGATGATAAGAAGCTGATTCCCTTTGCGATTTTGAGCAGTGACCAGAAAACGATTTTGAACAAACGTAATATTAAGTTTCGTTTTTCAAGACTAAAAAAACTATCATCAGGTAAGGAGGCGATTGTTTGTTTCCCTTTGACAAGGGATATCATGATGAAGTTGGATTATATGTAAGGTTTAGCCCCGCGAAGACGGGGCTTTTTGTACCTTACAGGAAACCCCGGGTGAAGGCTGTAACCAGCCGACCCGGGGAGGACGTCATTTATGGTCTAAAGCTTTTGGAGGTAGTCTTTGGCTTGTTGGAAATCAGGCCTTAATTCTATGGCTTTTTCAAAGGCATTTTTGGCATTTTCTTTGTCACTTAAATTTTGATAAAGGATGCCTACGTTTAAGAAATTGCTACTTTCTGTAGGGGAAAGTTTGGTGAT
Source organism: uncultured Pseudomonadales bacterium (assembly GCA_964564895.1). GTDB lineage: Bacteria > Patescibacteriota > Microgenomatia > UBA1400 > MFAQ01 > UBA2277. The sequence goes on from CAZMCB010000009.1 coordinate 12,976, forward strand.
ATTGAGTAAAGTGTTTAGTGCTTCATTTAGGTATTTTGAGTTAATCTCGGCTAATGTAATTTCTGTTTTAGCTTTTGATTTGAGGACGTTAAGGCTGTAAGGATTAAGAGCCGCGGCTTTATTTATATTTTCAAGTGATATGGCAGTGTATTTGTCCAGATATTCTTGAGCTTGGGCTTTGATATCGGCTGAGGCAGTTGCTGGGAGTTTGGCAATTTGAGGGGCAACAAGTTGTGTCGTGACTAGCGAGGCAATATTGCCTAGCTGAGCAAAATATATTGGTTCGTGAGGATTGAGCTTGGTGGCTTTTTCGGCTTCTTCAAAACTGGATTTGCCTTTGTTGTAGGCAATATCTGCTAACCAAGAACGTCTTGTGCCGAGAACTGCCCAGAGAGAAATGATGAGAATAATAATGATGGCAATGGTGGGGTCGAGATGTAGTTTGCGAGAGACTATGGTTCCTTTGTTTGTTGTGGCAATGTAGATGGCGGGATAAAGGAAGAAAAATAGGGCTACATTGACGACGGAAAATCCAATATAGTTGGTGATTAATATTGAGATGAAACCAAGGAGAAGGGGTAATTTTAGCTCGCAAGTCGGGGGTTGCTTCGCTTCGCTCGCAATGACGTCTCTTTTTGTAAAAAGGTAAATAATTGATCCGATGAGAAATAAATAAGTAGCAAGTCCGACGAAACCTGTGGTTGCAAGAAAGTTTAGATATTCATTGTGGGCTTTGTTGTAGAGGAAATCGGCTTCGGAAGTTAGATTGTTAGCTGCAGGACGAACCCAGTAATATGAGTAACCAAAAGTCTCAACACCTGTACCAAAAAGGGGATATTTGAGTCCTAGCTTGATGGCACCTTCCCAGACAACCCGACGGATGGCCATTGAGTCTGAACCGCCAATTCTGGTTTTGTTCTCCTCGGTAATTATTGTTAGAGTGTCGGAGTAAAAAGGATTAATTTTGTTGAGGGAAGAAAGAGTATGGTGGACAGAGTCCCCTTTGAAAATTAAGACCAGAGCGATGGCAGGGATCAGAGCAAGAATTAGAAGAGACTTTTTCTTTTGGATACAGGTAATGATGAAAAAGAGAAGTAATACAACAGCTGTTGCCGCGATGCCGGACTGAGATTTGGTGAAAATAATGGTGATTAAAAATAGTAGAGAAAGGCCAATATGGAGAAGTCGGAGATTGAGATTTTCTTTTGCAGTAATTTGGAAAAGAGAGAGGGGAAGAAGGGCGACAATAAAAGCGGAAAGCCAGTTTGGCTGGCCAAGGGTGGAGAAGATACGATTTTGAACATCCTGGACCCAGATATCTTTATCTATGCCAAAGTGCTCGAGAATACCATATATAGAGATGAGGGCAGCTGAGGAAAGAATACAAATAATGATATTTTTGATGGCTTTGGCTTGACCTTGGAAATGGGTGACGAGGGCGTAGAAAAGAGTGATGTAAGAAATGGTGGACATGAGGCCGCCATGAAAGCGAGAGTAGTAACCCCAGAGACTAGTGTGAGGATTTATGGAAATAATGGTGGAGATAATTTGGGAAGCAAGAAAGAGAATAATGGGAATATCCAAAGGGGTTTTGGCGATTTCGAATTTCTTATTGAGGTAGGACTTAATGGCCCATGAGGAGGCTATGAGAATGGTCATAAGATAGACAAACATCATCTTATTAAACTCAAAAACTTCGGAGGTAAAGGGCCAGAGAATGAGAGGGGTGACGAAGAAGAGAATATAGAAAAGTTGGCGGATGATTTTTGTGAGGGTGTTGGCCGTAGGAGACATGGGATTAGTTTAACATTTTTGATTTTTATATTTCTCCCTTTCCTATTTTGTCATTTAGTATTTTGTGACGTCGCTTTTGTACCTGCGACCGTCGGTTCCTATTTCTTGATTCTCGCCCGCTCGTTGCATAGGCTCGCAGACAGTAGTCTGACAATCAAGAAACTTAACGGACTGCGACTCATTGTCACAAAAACCAAATGCCAAACGGAAAGAGAAATATGTTTTGAACATGTGGAGCTTGCGGATCGCCTTTATTTGAAATTATGAATTGGAGCAATTTTTGCCTGACAAAAAAATGAGGCAATCTGTTATTATTAGCCATATTATGTTCGAGTCTTTGTGGAGATTAGCTACGCTGGATGTCGGTATCGATTTGGGTACGGCAAATACTGTGGTGCACGTGGCAGGTAAGGGAGTTGTCATTCGTCAGCCTTCTGTAGTTGCTCGCCATATGAAGACAAAAGAGATTTTGGCTATCGGAGAAGAAGCCAAGAAGATGCTCGGAAAAAATCCAGCCAGTATCGAAGTAGTTCGTCCTTTGCGAGATGGGGTGATTGCAGACTTTGATGCAGCTGAGGCAATGTTGAAGCACTATATTGTTGAGGTTCATGAGTTTTATAAAGGGATTGGTTTTAAGATTGCCAGACCTCGCGTAGCTATTGGTATTCCATCTGGAGTTACTGAAGTTGAAAGACGTGCTGTGCAGGAAGCTGCTTTGTCTGCTGGCGCGCGCGCTGCTTTTCTTATCGAAGAGCCAATGGCGGCTGCGATTGGATCTGGACTACCTATTGAAAAAGCCGAGGGCCAGATGGTTTGTGACATTGGCGGAGGAACTTCAGAGATCGGTGTAATTTCTTTGGGAGGATTGGTGCTAAATAGAAGTTTGCGTGTGGCAGGAGATGAGTTAACTGAAGCAATTTCAAATTTTGTAAGGCTTAAATACAACTTACTTTTGGGAGAGAGTACTGCTGAAGAAGTAAAGATAAAGGTGGGATCAGCTTTTCCTCTGAAATGCGAAAAAGAAGGAAAGCCTTTGGAGGTAGTTGTTCGTGGAAGAAGTTTGGATAATGGACTGCCAAAATCAATGAAATTAAATAGTGTGGAGATTCGTGAGGCTATGATGCCTGTTGTCAATCAAATACTTTCAGAAATTACTTTAATTATTGAGGAAACACCACCCGATTTGGTCGCTGATATCTTGGAAAAGGGAATGGTGATGGCTGGAGGAGGGTCGCTTATCCGTGGAATTGATAAATTGATTTCTGAACAGACTGGAATGCCAGTTTGGGTGACAGAGACTCCTCTTGAAGCTGTGGTTCGTGGGTGTGCAAGAGTACTGGAGAGTGATAGGCTTCTGGGTAAGGTACGCGTGATCGGTGGACTGAGGTAAATTTTTTTGATTAGAGGTGGGGATTTTGTGACCTATTGTGATATACTTTTGGCGATTGTGTGAACCTTAAAAATATTCCCTGAAGGAGGGTGTATGAAAGAGCTTAGTTATGATGATCGATTGAAGAAAGCAGCTTTGGAAGGTGTGATTATGCGTCTTGAGAACGACCAGCCATATTACGTGGTGAAATTTTTGAAAAAATGTTCATCTCCTCAGCTTGTGTATGAATCGAAAAAAGTTAGAGAAATGGCTGTTAAACATTTTACCGATGGTTTTAACCACAAATATACCTCAAAGATATTTGGTGGTGACATAGCGTTTAAAACGGCATTGAGTTTGCTTCGGGCAATAAAAATGAAAGAATCCGAGATAACGAAGCTGATTTTGGATTATTTTGCCGAATATACTAGTAAGTATTCGTGGGCTCCAAGAGATTTTGAGAATATCTTGGAACAGTTTCCAATATCAGCAAAGGAACTTAATGAAAACAAAAATTTGGTAAGTGCAGTTCATTCTGAAGCTGTAAGGGGTATGGATAGCCATGATGAGTTCCGCCGTCAACTATGTTTTTTGAAGCATTTTTCGTTTTCAAACGATGAAAGATTGAAACTTGCAAAACGTGCAATATCAGATTCCGCGTTTACGAGAGATAATGAACGAATTGACGAAAAGATTCTTGAAAATTATATTCAAGAGTTAAAGTTAAATCGTGGTGAAATTTTATCAATATTGACTGAGATAATTTCAGGCTTCATTGGACATGGTTTTATTGATCAAGCCAATGTTTTGGTAAAAAGATATTCTCTTGATCAAAGAATTTTTCTCAGTGAGAAAAACAAAAAAATGGCCGTAAAAGGCGTTTTGAATCATTACGATAATGGGGACTCTGAAAGAATTGCTGAGGCCAAACAGATGATAGAGACCTTTGGTTTGGTCAGGGGTGACTTTGAAGATGACCAGTTGATTGAGGCGATCGGTAAATGCATGGACGATTTTGGGTTCGAAAACCTTATCGAATTGATTGAATTTGCTGATTTCCCGAAAGAAACAATCGCATCTTTGATTAGAAGTAATTTAAGTGAAATTGCTCTGGTCGATAAAGAAAAGCAATTGCCGTTTTTGGAAAAATATGAAATAGAGTGGAATGAGGTTGTTGAAGCGGCGAAACGCAGATTTATCGAGAGTTTGTCTGCTTCTGGAGGAAAACATCTAAAAGCATATATCAAGAAATTTGACTTTTCAAAAGAGTTCTTGGTAAGCGAAACCGTTGTTAATGCTGCAAAAGAAGGTCTAATTATCTTGTACAAGTATGCAGACCATGGTGACAACATCGGATTCTTGAAAGAGACCTTTGGAATCTCGTAATATTTTCCCCGGTTTAGGCCGGGGATTTTTTTCATGGCTCGAGGATGATGGAAAGGCCTTCGGGGGCGTCTCTTAGAGTGGTTTCTAGCTTTATTTCGGCTTTTTGGAGAGGTTCTTGTTGGGCGGAGATAACTTTAACTATTTTTCCAATGATGAGATTGGCTGGAATTAATTCTCCTGGCTCGGTGAAAACATAGTCACCATAAGTAATGGGTGAGAGACTGGGGATATCAGTGATTTGAGGTGTGTTTCCTTGGAATTTGTACTGACCTTTTTGACCTGATGAAGTGTGTACGGAAATAGAGTTTGTACGATCATCGCCAAGGGGACGAATGTTTATAACAGAGCCTTTGATATCGGCAACAGTACCGAGAAGAATTTTGCCAAAGACTAATGGCTGACCAACTCTGACTTTTTCAAGAGACTGCGATGAAGAAACGGAGTTGCTGCCTATGGAGCCTGTTAGTCTTACTGGCAAAACAGACTTAAAATTTGAGTCGCGAACAACTATCTTGGAGTCGAGTAAAGATTGTTTGAGAAGTTCATTTTCTGAAAGAAGGCTTGAGTTTTGAGACAATAGACTTTTATTCTGCTCCTTAATTTTGGGAAGATTTTTGATGAAAGAAAGCTGTGAATCAGTTGCTTGGCGAAGAAAACCAACAGGTAGATGAATAGGGGTTAGAATAGTGTAGAAGATATCGTTTATTGCTTTGCCTATCTTGAGTTTTCCGGCAGTAGACAATAGAATGGCAAAAAGAAGAGGAAGTAGTAGTAAATTTAATTTTGTAGAAGTCATATATGACGCAATCCAAGAATACCACAAAAACAGTTTTGACTATTATGGTTATGGTGCTTTTGGGAGAGGGTGTTTTGGGTTGGGGTCTTTACTGGCCATTTTTGTTGACTCTATTAAACTGGGGAGGTGTTTACTGGCTTGGTTTTGCGATTGGAATTTTGGTATCAGTACTTCGCGGTTTGTCGATCGGATTACCCAGTTTATTTATATTAGTTGTAATTGGAGGACTGTCTTTGGTGATGAGTGCTCGTAAGGAAATTGGTTGGGCAATAATATTACTGGGAGTGGTTTGCAGTATTGTTTTTGATATTGTATTTGGTTTGGGTTGGAGTCTGTGGGAGGTTTTGGGAGTATTGATAGCTGGCTTCTTGGCTCTTTCCTGGTTTGAGAGAACGGAAACGATTAGGATAAACTATTAAGATGACAGACAATAAGTCATATAGTTTGACGAACATTCTATTGATTTTGTTGTTTGCGATTGGTTTTTCGAGAGTGTTTTTTTTGACGATTTTTATGGGTGGACATTTTACTGATCTGGCTAAGGGCAACATGATAAAAGTGGAGTTTGTAGAAGCCAAAAGGGGGGTGATAACCGACAGAAATGGGAAAAATATTGCCATGAATATTGAGAATGGGGGAAAGGTAGTACGCTTTTATCCTTTTGGCGAGGTAACTGCGGGAATCGTTGGGTATATAGGAAAACCACAAACAGCTGGTTTGAATGGAGATATTTTGATAGGTCGAGACGGCTTAGAAAGTCAGTACCAAGATCGACTGGCAGGTGAGCTAGGGGAAACTGTAGTCGAAGAAACGGCCCAGGGGGCAAGAAGAACTGAGATAGTACGAAAAACACCTATGCCGGGGGAAAACTTGATAACAAATTTAGATATTAATGTACAACAAACTGCTTTTGCAGCGCTAAAAAACGCCTTAGAGACTTCTGGGAAAAGTGGTGCTGTTGTTGTAACTACTGTGGATGGAAAGGTGCTAGCTTTGGTGTCTGCCCCATCATTTGATTCAAATTTGTTTGTGTCTGATGGTAAGAGGTCAGACTTTGGAGGAGAATTTTCTAATGTAGAAAGTTTACTGACAAATACCGAGAAAAAACCCTTGTTCAATAGAGCTTTGTCTGGTGATTTTGCTCCTGGATCGGTTTACAAATTAGTTCCGGCACTGGCTGCTTTGGAGGAAAAGAAAATAACCAAAGATACTCTAATACAAGATAGCGGAGAGATTGTAATTGGAGCCTATCGATTCGGAAACTGGTTGTTGGATAAATATGGACAGACTGAGGGAGAGATTAATGTAGTCAAAGCAATTGCCAGAAGTAATGATATTTTCTTTTACAAAATCGGTGAGTCAGTAGGTGTGGATGGATTAGTCAGGTGGAGTGGATTGTTGGGTTTGGGTGAAAAAACAGGAATTGATTTGCCTGGAGAGTCGGATGGATTTTTGCCGACACCATATTGGAGAGAGAAAACAACTGGAGCGAAATGGTTTTTGGGAAATACATATCACTTATCAATCGGACAGGGTGACTTGATGACCACACCTTTGCAAATAAATAGAATGACGGCAGCGGTGGTTTCGGGATTAAAGTGCCCACCTAGACTAGTGGGAGTGGCACAGTGTAATGACCTCAAAATCAATGAAACAGACAAAAAGATTGTTTTGGAAGGAATGATGGCGGCATGTAGCCCCGGAGGAACAGCTTTTCCTTTGTTCCCTTACGCTGGAAAAATATACTGCAAGACAGGGACGGCTCAAAAGGGCGGCATTGATACTCTACCAAACGCTTGGTTGTCGATGGTGATTCCTCAAGGAACAAGTATCAAAGACTGGGTGGTTGTGACAGTGTTGGTAGAAGAAGGTGGTGAGGGGAGTGCCGTCGCTGCACCAATTGCTAAAGAAATTGTGCCATTGTTTTTGAAGTGATGTTAGAATACTCCATCTGAACTTTAAAAGGAGGAAGTAAATGGCTCAAAGTGAATACGAGTATGACGTTTTTTTGATTTGCCCTGTTCGGGACGCAAATCTCGTGCAAAAGGCAAGGATGGAAGTGTATATCGCAAAACTGGAATGTGATGGCAAGAAAGTATATTATCCGGCCAGAGATACAAATCAGATTGATGAAACCGGCCTTCGAATTTGTCAAGATAACGGGAGAGCTATCATAAAATCCCGCGAGGTTCATATTTTCTTTGATCCAACGAGTGAAGGTAGCCGGTTTGATTTGGGAATGGCCTTTATTCTTGGTAAGCCACTTTTCATTGTTAACCCCGATGATTTTGAGTTGCTTCATAAAAAGTCATTTCCTGACATGATTACAGCTTGGAGTAAACTCTCTAGTAATTGAAATACTGCCCTCTTGAAATAGAGGGCTTTTTATGTCTTATATACTTGACAAATGGGCACAGATAGGGTACAATAGTCCCTTAGTCTGAAATTGAAATATATTTCAGTTGCACCTTCCCTTTTTTAGTCTGGAGGTTTTTAACTTCCGGTTAATTTTTTTATCTTCAATTTATTAGGAGATGCCTTGAAAAAAGAGTTTGATAAATTGTAGCGACGTTCTCATAAAACCGAGTAAAAAATCTCGGTTCATGATCAAAATACTATTTAGAGAAGAGTTTGATCCCGAAAAGAGGCCACCGGTTGATAAATTACAAAGACTATAAAGAATAGCGCACGCGGAGCATCGACTCTCAAAGTCGGTGAGTCGCGAAGAGATGAATTTGGTTGGGCTATAAAGTTAGCACCAAATTCACTCAATACTATTTTCTAGACTAAGAGAAGTAAGAAAAACTTCGACCGCCCTTCTAATATCAGGGCCGATGGTCGAGAGATCGATTCAACCCGTTCCTTTTCGAGGGAACGCCAAGCCTCCTCATTAATCATGAGGGGGCTTTTTTCTTGGCAAAAGGCAAGTGCTACAATACTGGTTCCGTTTTTAATGTATATTTTTAAGAGTAATGAATAAACTAGTTATCGTAGAATCTCCAACCAAAACAAAGTCCTTAGGTAAATATCTAGGAAACGATTATGTGATCATGGCTTCCATGGGACATGTACGTGACTTACCAAAAAGTAAATTTGGAATTGATATTAAAGAAGAAGGAAAGGGGGAGTTTGATTTTGTGCCCTCGTATGAGCTAATGGAAGGTAAGGGAGAACAAGTAAAGAAATTGGAAGATGCGGCTTCAAAGGCTGACGAAGTGATTCTGGCTGCTGACCCTGACCGAGAAGGAGAAGCTATTGCTTGGCATGTAGAACACATATTGAAGAACTCGCAAAAGCTTTTGAAGAAGGACAAACTAATATTTAAACGTATTGCTTTTCATTCCATTACCAAGGAGGCTATCTTGGAGGCTTTGGAGCACCCAAGAGCTATCGATATGAACATGGTTGACGCTCAGCAGGCAAGACGATTCTTGGATCGTTTGGTGGGTTACAAGCTTTCACCAATCCTTTGGAAAAAAGTGCGTCGTGGACTATCGGCTGGACGTGTGCAAAGTGTGGCTGTTCGCCTCATCGTAGAGCGTGAGCGCGAGATTGAAAAGTTTAAACCTGTTGAGTACTGGCAGATAAAAGTACAGGTGGAAACTGATAAGGGAGAAAAATTTGAAGTGGAATTAGCTAGAGTCAAAGGAAAGAAGGTGGTAATTGATAATAGTGAGAAGGCAAAAGTAGTATTGGCAGAGCTAGAAAAGGCTGACTATATTGTTTCTAATGTCAAAAAATCGGAGCGAAAAGCAAGTCCACATCAGCCATTTAAGACCTCTACTCTCCAGCAAGCTGCGGCTAATGTATTGGGATGGTCGGCTAAGAAAACAATGAATGTGGCTCAGAAACTTTATGAGCAAGGTGACATTACTTATCACCGTACCGACTCTTTTAATTTGGCACCATCTGTTATCGAAGAAATCAGAAAATTTGTAGGGGAGAAATATGGTCCTGAATTTTTGCCAAGCACACCTAGAGTTTATAAAACTTCTGGAAAAGTGGTAGCACAAGAAGCCCACGAAGCCGTCCGTCCAACTCATGTTGAGGTTTCACCTGACAAATTTGTAGGACAGGAGATGGCGCATGATCAAGAAAAACTTTACTCATTAATATGGCGAAGAACAATTGGTTGTCAGATGAGTGACGCTATTTTTGATGATACTAAGATAGTGGTCACAGCAGGAGAGTGTGATCTAACCACAACAGGTGCTGTAATCAAATTTGCTGGATGGAAGAAGCTATTTATGAAAGATAAGACAGAAGAACAGGTACTACCTGAGCTTGTCGTCGATCAAGAATTGAAGAAAAATAAGGTAACTGGAGACCAGAAATTTACCCAACCACCTGCAAGGTTTAATGACGCATCACTTATCAAGGAATTGGAACAAAGAGGGATTGGAAGACCTAGTACATATGCGGCGATTATCTCGACAATTGTCGACAGGCGTTACGTAGAACAAAAAGAGAGAAAGTTTTTCCCAACTAGTATTGGTATGGCCGTGGTGGACTTTTTGGTAAATAACTTTCCCAAAGAGATGGAGTATGAGTTTACTGCCAAGATGGAAAGTGGGCTGGATGATATTGCTGATGGCAAGTTGAAATGGAAAAAAATGCTTAGTAATTTCTGGGGATCATTCCGAGACAATATCCTGAGAGTTGACAAAGATAGTGCCAGAGTAGGCGTTCCGACGACTGGAACAGGTAAAAAGTGTCCCATTTGTGGAGAAGGTGACGAAGTAATTCGCGATGGTAAATATGGTAAGTTCCTTTCTTGTTCGCGATATCCTGAGTGCAAATACACTGCCCCCTTTATCGAGTACGTCGAAGGAGTGAAGTGTGAGAAGTGTGGCAAGAGAGTCGTATTGAAAAAGACACGTACTGGTCGCGACTTTTATGGGTGTGAAGACTATCCAAACTGTATTTGGGCCAGCTGGCATAAGCCGGGGACGAAGAAGGAAGAGAAGGTAGAATAAGCAAAGAAAAACCCTCCGAGTTGGAGGGTTTAATTTTCATTTGATCTAGAGTTTAGAAATGATTTAGAAGTATGATCATGGCTGCGAAGCCACAAATTCCGGCGAATACAACCACTATTAAAGCAAAAGTGGCGAAAGACATTGGACGACGTTTTTGAGAGCCCATTTTTCCTCCAATTTAATGAACTAAAGATGACTAAAGTTGTGCGTGGAGTATAGCATGAATAACCCATAATGTCAAGGATAAGAAGACCCATAAGATTGACATTTGATGTGGTTTGAGCTAGAATATCTTCTAATTGCTGCACATTTATTCAATCTAAGGAGGCACGAATGTTTCAAGTTATCTTTAATATGGATCATAGAGCGAGTATCGAAAAGATCGAAACCATATTACCTTCAAATTGGAATGTGGATGAGACTGGCCTATCTTGTAAAGTATTGAAATTGATGAGTGATCATGAAGGTGTGGAGGTGGGTCGAATTCATATTTTGACCGACGAAACACCCGGAAAAATTCTGATCTGCGTTGATGAAGAAACTTCTCAGGGAAAACAGTTTTGGACGGACTTTGGTGCGTTATATAAAGAGCTGGATCCTTTTGATTTGCGATTTGGAGTCATTTTTCTCTCCGATGAAGATGTTGCTGAGCTTGATGAACTATCGAAGGAACAGTCAGCCGATCCAGAAATCTTGCAGCATTATTCGATGGTAAAGAATGCCTTTCTCGTTAGTTTTCCACTTGGACATTGGCATTGTGGAGAAAGTCTTCAAGTGCAGACAATCGCTCGAATCAATGAAGATGGAACCATTGTCGACGCCCCAGACATGCCCAAGCAATTTGCTTTGGCAAGTCATAATTGATAGTGTAGCTTTATTATCCCCGTTTTAAACCGGGGATTTTTTTAGATATAGCGCTTGGGGAAGTCCTCAATATTTACATCCCAGATACGTACGCCACAGAAACGCTCACCTTCTGGACAAAATGGCATTTTTTTGGCTTGCTTGCGAACGCCACAAGGAGATGGATGCTCAAAATACTTGGCTATGGCTGGGTCTAGATCGCGGATCTGCTTGGTAAGGGAAACCGCTAAGTGATAGATTTCTTCCTGAGCTGTTAGACAAGTGCGTAGTTTGATGAAGTGATAGATGGCGCCTAAGGGTGCGTCTACGGATTTGCGAACACGGGTCGCATTGGTAAAAAGATACTGAAGTTTGTCCATAGGAACTCCTTGATCATAAAGCTCTTGCAACACTTTGTTATGATTGTTTTGAAGACTAAGATAAAGCTCGCGGGCTTTGGGATTTTTCTCAAGAATGGTTGGGACGATGATGTCATAGTCGTTTTTAGGGATGGCGAGCTGAATTTGTTCGGTATGATTGAAGGCACGATGTCTGTGGAATTGCTCATTGGCAACGTGGCTTAGAGAGATTAAAAAGGAGAGACTTACTTGGTTTAGACACTGGCCAAGCCTGTCTATAGTAATATCGCCATTGGTTTCGGCAAGCATGTTATTTTTGGCTGGGTCAAAGAGAATATCTAAAGCTTCGGAGTCGGGAAGTTCTTGTGAGCTTTTACCGAAGGTTTCGCGGACGGCTCTGGCAAGTTTTTTGGATGGGAGTTGATTGTCGTCGTCTACTTTGATTTGGTAGCCTGAGAGTAGATTGTCGTATTCCTTGACAAACTCGGAGAAATCTTGTAACTGTAATATCGGATCTAGATCCACCTCTAAAGGCTCGGAGATTTCTTTAATAATTCGGGGATCTACTTTGGCTACTGTAGCAACTAAGCCCTCGATAATTTGACGTGTTTCTGGTTGAACCGGCATGGTTTGAGATTGATGGTAAAGACGCAGAAGAGTAAGCTCGGAGATGGTGTGATAGAGGTTTGATGGAGTGCCAAGAGGCAAAAGATATCGGGCAATTTCTTGGGCTTTTTTTCCGGCTTCATCGTTAATCTTTGGCTCCCATTTGGGATTATTTTTACCAGGGAATCTTTCGAGAATTAACTCTTTGGTGGTTGGGGTGAGGAGTTCGTAGAGCTCTGAGTAACCAGTAACTAGATTCGCGATGGCCTCTGAAGCTTTTTGATTTATTTCTGGGCTTTCAAAATCTGGAATGATGGGTTTGGTTTCCGCAAAATTGCAGTATCGTTGGGACTGCATGTCAGAGACGTAGTGAGGATGTGAGTGAAGATAATAAATAGCGTTGCGGGAGATACCATCTATCCTGAAGGTGTAGTGAACATGTTCACGAGTTGAGCCGTGGCCAGCTTCTTTGGTTTGCTGGGCGATTTTGTCTGTCGTTTCACGGTATTTGTCGGACTTGATGAGATATTCAAGAGGAGATGGAGAAGAATTGGTGTAGCACATACGACCAGCTTGACCAGCAACTACTGAAGCAGAATTTAGATCTTCTAGTTGCTCTTTTGTTAATTTACTCTCATCAATAGGAGCTTCTGAGCGGAGGATGAGAGATATTTTGGTGCGAGTGTTTGGGATTTCAACATAGGGGTACTCAAGTGTTTCTTCGTTCAGCAAATCAATTTCTGTCATGGCCTATTGTAGTGTAAGGTTGGGCATGAGTGTCAAGAAGAATTTTGAGGCTAAAATACTTGACAAAAGACCTATAACAAGTTATAATATCTTTATTCGAGTGAGACTTTGAGATATAAGGAGGACTTTGAAATGAATAATAGAACCTTTGGTTTTTTTAGTATGGTGTTTGCCGCAGTAATTTTTTTGCTTCTTGTATCGGCTTCTTCCGATCCATATTTTATTTCAAGTATTAATGGAAATAAATCTGGTGAAGTTCCGCCAAGAGATGTTGTTATTTATCAGTATGAAGGGGACTTGGTTATTCGAAAGAACGGCAGTATCAACATTTATGAACCGGCACAATTATATTGTGTTTCAAAATCTGGTTCACTATTCAGTGTTGGGAGTCATGTAAGTGACTCGGTGGGAGTAATGCATACTATTGAGACAAGTGGATATTTGGAACTTAAAGGTTCTAGAGTTGATTGTCATATTAAGTCGATGACAGAAAAGCCATTTTCTTACTCAACGTTTTATAGTTACCAAGTGAGCGGCTTAATAATCATGGGAATAATGTTTTCAATTTTTTATCTGGTTATTTTGTTTATAGTAGGAATAGTAATGCTGCTTGCAGGAAGTCTCGATTAATATATTTGCCCTCGCTTATTGCGGGGGCTTTTTGTATGATGATTACATGGCTTTTGGAAAAAGTATTAAAAATTTCTTTAAGAGGATAGGTCCGGGATTTATAACTGGAGCGGCGGATGATGATCCATCGGGCGTTGCGACGTACTCTATAGCCGGCGCACAGTACGGGTACAAGATGAGTTGGATGAGTTTGTTTCTTATCCCTGCAATGGTCGCGATTCAGGAGATGTGTGGTCGAATCGGTTTGATTACAGGAAGAGGATTGGCGGCAGTAATTAAAAAATATCACTCGAGGAGCCTCATGTGGTTTGCGGTGATCCTATTGGCTGTGGCTAATACAATTAATATTGGTGCGGATTTTGGAATAATGGCGGCTTCTTTACAGATGCTTTTTGGTCTGCCTTATTTTTTTTGGATATTGATTGTTGCTGTTTTAATTATATTTTTGCAGATTAGTGTTCCTTATAAAAAATACTCGAGTGTGTTGAAATGGCTGGGACTAACTTTGCTTGTTTATGTAGTTACTGCCCTAATTGTGAAGCAAGACTGGGAAGAAATTGCGATATCTACCTTGATTCCCCACATAGAATTAAACATGGGTTACGTGTTGATGTTGGTAGGATTTTTGGGAACTACCATTTCTCCTTATTTATTTTTTTGGCAAGCATCTGAAGAGGTGGAGGTAGCAATCGCTGAAAAGAAAATTGCTGATTTTGATATAAAACCAAGAGTGAGCAAAAAGGAGGTTTTTGGTATGGGAGTTGATACAAAAATTGGGATGATTTTTTCTAATGCGATGGCATTTTTTATTATTTTGACAACGGCGGCAACACTTCATAGAAACGGAATTTTTTCTATCGAGACACCTCAACAAGCGGCGATGGCACTTCGACCACTTGCTGGAGACTTTGCCTATCTATTGTTTGCTATCGGCATTATCGGTATCGGTTTCCAGTCCATTCCAGTACTTGCCGGTTCTGTGGGATATGCAATATCCGACGCTTTGGGAATTGAAGAGGGTTTATCCAAAAAGTTTTCTAAGGCTAAAGGGTTTTACCTTATCATCGCAGCGTCAACAATTATTGGAGTGTTAATTAATCTACTGGGAATAAATACGATGCAGGCTTTGTATTATGCCGCCATTATCAATGGTGTGGTGGCTGTTCCTCTCATTTTTATCATTATCAAATTGTCTGGAGACAAGAGAATCGTGGGAGAGTATAGATCAAAAAAACTAAATAGAGTTGTAGCTTGGATTACTTTTTTGTTTATGGCTTTGGCAGTTGCATTGATGATAGCCAGCTTCTTTGGATTTACGTTTTAAAAGGGTATAGACAAGACGCGAAATTTGGTCTAAGTTATTGCATGGCAGAAAGAATTTTTGAAAGTTCGTTTCATAAAAGATATGTAGGGGAAACAGAAGGTGTAATTGAGGAAAGATTTAATCCTCTTGAAGTGAAAAACAGAATTCCAAAGACAAAAATTGAGGATGTATTGGCTCTGTATCGAAGATATGTGGGGGACCCGGCGGCAGAGCTACCTGAGGAAATAAAAAATTCATTAATAGTTAGCGGGACAGAAAATGATTGAAAAAATTAAACCATACGTCATTGTTGAGGGTGGAAGCGGTTGTGGTAAAACAACAGTAATTAAAGGCTTAAAAAAAGAGATGGCTGGATGGGAATTTGTACGAGAGCCGGGGGGGACTGAATACGGCAATGCTGTGAGGGACGCTGTTCAGCAACATAGTGAATGGGAAATACATCCTATTGCAGCGATGTTTGGTTATAGCGCTGCCAGAGCTAACTTGATTTATACAAAAATTTTACCGATAGTAATGGGACAAATCCCTGATGTAAAAGGAGTGGTTTCGGATAGGTCTTGGTTTACTACAGATACATATCAAGGTGCTGGAGAAGGTGTGGATAGGTCAATAATTTATACAGTTAGTCAGATAGCAACTGGAGGATTGGAGCCAAGTCTTGTTCTTCACTATGATTTGTTGCCTGAGCTTGCCATGGAAAGAAAAACTGGGTGTTCAGACATCGATAGATTCGATATGAAAGAGCTTGAGTTTCATAGAAGAGCACGCGAGGCATATCTAGAATTGGCTGAAAAGTATAAAGATAATTGGAGAGTAATAGACGCTTCAAAGAGCAAGGAAGAAGTGTTGGCTGATTCTCTGGCTGCTCTGAAAGAATTTGGTTTGATATAAACATTTCTGAACAAGATTTTTATGGCTATGATGGTTGGGGTGAAGTAGGTTAAAATTAGATCATGGATACAATGATCGCCAACTTAATTGAAAAGGAAAATAAAAGACAGTCGGAAACTCTTTCTTTGATCCCATCTGAGAACTATGCCAGTAAGGCAGTGAGAGAGGCTGTTGGTTCGGTAATGGCTAACAAATATGCCGAAGGATATGTTGGCCGTAGATATTATCAGGGTAATGAAGTTATGGATGAGGTGGAAAATCTGGCTATTGAACGGGGAAAGAAGCTCTTTAAGCTTGAGCACATGAATGTGCAGCCATACTCTGGAAGTCCAGCTAATTTGGCAGTATTAATGGCTTTGGTAGAGCCAGGAGAGACTATTTGCGGACTGGAATTGTCAGCAGGAGGACATCTTACTCACGGTCATCGAGTAAGTGTAACTGGAAAATGGTTTAAGAGTGTACAGTATGGATTAAATACTGAAGGAAAAATTGATTATGATGCTTTGGCAAAGTTGGTTTTGAAAGAATCTCCCAAGGTGATTTTTGCAGGTACTACTGCATATCCTTGGAGTTTAGATTGGAAGAAGTTCGCGGAGATTGCAGACAGTGTTGGTGCTTTTCTTGTAGCTGATATTAGTCATATAGCAGGGCTAGTGGCAGCAGATGTGGTTGAGAATCCTGCTGATTATGTTCATATAGTGACAAGTACTACTCATAAGTCTCTTCGTGGACCTCGTGGTGCCTTCATTGGGGTAACTAACAATGGACTCGAGAAAGATGAGTCTTTGGCAATTAAGATCGATAAAGCTGTTTTTCCCGGACTCCAAGGCGGTCCTCATATGAATGCCATAGCCGGAATGGCAGTGGCTTTTGAGGAAGCTGAAACCAGAGAGTTTGGAGATTATGCAAATCAAGTGATAAAAAACGCTAAGGTGCTGGCCAGTGAACTGCGAAATGGTGGATTGAGTGTGTTTGGAACTGAGAATCATTTGATGCTTGTAGAAGTTGGACTTGAAAAAGGAAAAGAGATGGCAGTTGCTTTAGAAGAAGCCGGAATCGTGGTAAATGCTAATACAATTCCTGATGACAAAGGTAGTCCGATGAGACCATCAGGAATTCGATTGGGGACTCCGGCTGTCACTACAAGAGGAATGGGAGAGTCTGAAATGAGACAAATAGCAAGCCTTATCTTGAGAGTGTTTGAAGGTGAAGAGACTGGTAATATAAAGAACGAAGTATTAGAAATTTGTAGAAAATACCCATGCCCAAGCTAGTGCTAGACGGAAAAAAAGAAGCTGAAAAGATAGCTTTGTTTCTTGAGGAGTCTGAGCGATTGATGGGTAAGAGCTTACTAATTTTGCAGTGTGATGGACACTCTGAGGAGAGTACATATGTGCGATTGAAACGAGAAATGGGCGAGAGACTGGGTGTTTTGGTTAGTGTCTCTTTTATGAAAAATAAAGAGGAACTAAAGGACGTTTTAAAAGAGGCAAATACAGATGATACTGTTGATGGAATACTAATTCAGTTGCCGATAATCGGGTCCTCAAAAGATGAGACTGATCAAATATTGTGTTCAATTAATCCTGAGAAGGATATAGACGGATTAAACCCGAATTCTAGGTTCATTCCTGCCGTTGTTGGTGCTGTAGAGCGAGTCATGGAAATATTTAATGTGGATGAAGAGCAGCCTGTTGCTGTTGTTGGAGTTTTGGGAGAAGTTGGAAAAAGATTGGTACCCCGTTTGCAGACTTTGGGGTATGAAGTAAGAGGTTTTGATAAGGGAGATGATTTGAAGGAGATCGCAAAATGTGAGGTGGTTATTGGGTCAACAGGTGTTGAGGGCATTATTAAAGAAGATATGGTTTCCAATGGTTTTGTGGGAATTGATCTTGGGTATCCCAAGGGCGACTTTTCTCCTGAAGCTTTTGAGAAAGCCCTTATGATCACTCCTGTTCCTCGTGGAGTTGGACCTTTGACTGTTGTATCGCTATTTGAAAACCTAGCGAGCATATAAGCACATTCCTATTGAGATGGTTTCTGAAATGCTCTACAGTGGAATGAGATGATTGATAACACTCAAGAAATATCTAGTTCAAATTCTGCAGAAATAAAGGAAAATATAAATATTTCTCCAGAGAAATTGGCGATTACTGGAAACATACATTTCCCAAAATTTGGTGAGATCACTCCGACACTATTCGAGGAGAACAAGCACTAAGGGCGATAAAGACTACTCTTGAGGCTGGGTATGGAGTGATTGCAAATATTTCAAAGATTACAAATTCTGAGTACAGAGAAAAGCTTAATGAATTAAAAGAAAGTGGAAAACTAATTTTGTTGGATGAGGCTAATCAGCCGGATGTGGATGCTCATAGCTATGGAGTTTCTAGAAGACAAGCTATTGAAGAATCAAAGAAGCAAGGAATTGCATATGTAATGAGCGGAGAATTCGAAAAAGAAGATTTACTAGAGACTGAGAATATTCAGAAATTTTTGCGTCTATTAAATAATGAAAAAAGTGGACAAAGGGTTGGTATGGTGGTGATGAATAGAAAAGGGATTATGGAAAAAGATAGAAATTTGATAGTGAATAATGCTAGTGGACTACCTGAGGCACAGTACTATGGTGAATATTCCCAGAACAAATAT
>CAZMCB010000010.1:0-1465 GCA_964564895.1 uncultured Pseudomonadales bacterium
GGTGGCTTTTTGATATAATCTACCCTGATGCCAAGCTAGCCAAGGTGGTCACGGCGCGTGTCTGAAAAACACGAGATTGAGGTCCGACTCCTCAGCTTGGCACATTGCGGGAATAGCTCAGTTGGCTAGAGCGTCTCCTTGCCAAGGAGAAGGTCGCGAGTTCGAGTCTCGTTTCCCGCTCAGTATTAAAAATCACCTATGGGTGATTTTTTATTTTTGGCTATAAATGGTTATAATATCTATACGTGATTAGTAAACTAAAATCAGAGCTAAGTTTTGAAGAGTTTTTGGTAACAGAGTATTTTAGATTTGGATCAATTAACAAAGTATTTCAGGAGCATAAATATAATCTTCCAATTTCTTTTGCTGGATATGATCGTGTTTTAAATAAATTTGGAGTGATTAAATCGGCTGGTCCAAACTCAAAAATATCTGAATCTTTATATTTTTTAAGTTTGCTGGCTAATTACAAAATTCCTTTAGAAAAGGCATATCATAAGTTCGCTCCAAAAAATATTCAGGTGTCTACAAATACACTACATCGAATTCTGCATTACACTCGCCTAGGGCTAACTAGAAGACAAGGAGTAATTTTAATTATTTCTCCAAAAAATAATTCTGAAAAAGTATTGTTGGGAAAAGACTTAAGCTTAACAAATACTTCACTTGGGAACAAAGGAGATCTCTCATTACCAATGGGTCATTCTAAGGTAGGCGAACCTGCACGAGATTCAATCGCTCGTGTTTTACAAAATGAAGTGTTTACTAATGAAGTTATAAAAAATAATTTTCCTTGGGATATCATTCCTAGCCATATAAAACCAATTGCTTGCGTTAATGTTGCAGATATTTTAGTTTCTGTTTATAAACTTGAGCTTCCATCAAATCTAAAATCATTTTCTAGTTTCAAGCTAGAGAAATTGAAATTTTTTGATATTAACAATCTTCCAGATATATCTTTTCGACCAGGGATTAAAGATGCACTAAATTTCTATGCAAATCCTGATAGTGCAATAAATATCGATAAGGTTCCGATACTAGATTCAGAATTAAATACAAAAATATTTGCCTTAGCCAGACAGCCTGTAAAGTAAAAAGTCGAGGCTAATGGTAAAATACAGATTGTTGGAGATTATTTTTGCCGAGTCGTCTAGTGGTAGGACGCCTCCCTTTGGAGGAGGATATCCTAGGTTCGAATCCTAGCTCGGCAACATTGTTTGTACGGTATAATATAACCTGTTCTTTGTGTTGCCGAGATGGCGAAATGGTAGACGCACTACCTTGAGGTGGTAGCGCCCTTTAAAGGCATGGAGGTTCAAGTCCTCTTCTCGGCACTATTTAATATTTTTCCTTTATGGAAAAATAGTAAATTGACATATAAATGAGGAATTGAATGACGGAACCAGTTTCGTAACGAACCTGGTGAGTCGGGGTCGACGAATTTGCGAAGCAAATATCGGTGACC
>CAZMCB010000010.1:1565-11215 GCA_964564895.1 uncultured Pseudomonadales bacterium
CGAATCCCTCAGGGTCCACATAAAGATTACCCTTGTGGTAATCTTTTTGTATTGAGGGATGAAAATGAAATCTTATTTTGTGCTACTTATGATTTCAAAATTGGCTTTGTTTCTGGCTATATCAATTATGGAAGGATGATATAAAACTAGTGCTGGAAGCTCTTCTGAGAATGTTTTTTGAAAATCAATATAAATTCTCTTTCTTTCTTTTTGATCTAGATTTATACGTCCATCTTCTAAAAGTTTATCAATTTTTTCGTCGACTCCTTTGCCGATATTGGTCGATTGAGTAGAATGCCAGTCTCTGTACTGATCTGGGTCTGTAGGGATATTGTAGGTCGTCAGAAGTAGTTGAAATTGATCAGGAATGGAAGTTACCACCTTTGTATTTATGGTGATTATGTCAGAGTCAAGCTGTGACTTTATCACTTCAGCGACAGGCAATAGTTCTGGGGTTGTTGCAAGCTCTAGAACAACAGGATTGGTGATAAGTTCTCTTGATCTTACGATATTGTAGTTGTAAGTTTTAACTAATGGGCTAAATGCCCAAGAATTGGGATTAATAGTTGTCAATGCTTCTGTTTCTCCAAAAGCTTTATCTTTTAATGCATAAGCAATCCCCTGCCTGATATTTTTGTCTTTTAAGTTTGGATCTGTTTGATTAAATACGAGCATTACTACACGATTAAAGTCTGTTTTTTTCTCAATTACAGCATATTCAGCTAATTCAGTCGAAAACTCTGATGGTAAGCCTAGTATTCCATCAAGTTGACCTAGTTTGTAGGCTATTATGGCTTGTTTGGCGGTAGAGTAAACATTAAACGTTATCGTTTTGTTTTTTGATTCAAGTATTATTTGAGTGATTATTCCTGAACTTTTTTGTTTTAAGCGAATATCATAATCTCCGATAATTTCTCCTTTTGAATTAAGTAATGGAATATTGAGAAGAGATAAAAAAGGAGCAAACTTTGTGGGGATTTTAAATGTAATAATATTTGGGTCTTGAGTTTCTACTGAAATGTTTGGAATTGAGTATTTGATATCTGAAGCTTTTACATCATCACCATTAAACCACTTAAGATTTGGCTTGAGATAAAAAGAATACGAATTTCCTGTTTCATCAATAGTCCAACTTTCGGCTAGCATGGGTACTGGTTGGAGTGATTCGTCTGTAGTAATTAATCCTGCGCTTAAATAATCAATTATAAAGGTTGGAAGCTGACCTGCTCCAAATTGACCAACTATTCCAATTTTTAAATCTGTCCTTCTTGCCGGCATTTTTGTCGTTAGAAGGTTAGCCAGCAACGAAAACACAACGGTAATAATTACGCTAATAATTATTTGTTTTGAGTATTTCTGAATGAATCCTTTTATAAACCAGATTCTTTCTCTTAGTCTTGTTATCATTTCCAAATGGCAATATTAAGGAAGGAGAGAATGACAAACACGACGGCTACGACAATAGTTGCAATATAAATCATTTTTTCTGGCCCTCTTTTTGTGTGCAGTCCACTTTGGGTTACTGACGAAAAACTTGACCCAAGAGAAGTTTCTTTTGATTGCAGAGTTACGAGAATTATTAAAAGTAAAGATACGATTATTTGCAGCACAAGTGATATTTTCATAGGTCAATTATAGCGCCAATGGAGTTAATCAGAATCCTTTTTAATTATCCAAGCAATAATGTTGTGAATTAAATTTAAAAATGAAGAAGCAACTACAAAAGATAAGAATAGATTGAGATGAAAAGGAGGAACACTAAATCCTTGATAATTTATGCCTGGGAAATCATATGGGGAGATACTGATGCCACTGACAATCATAGGGAGTAAAAATAATGTTATCAAGCTGACTGCCCAGGAAAATAAATTGAGAGTGATAAGGTTAATAGGTAGCAATAAAAGCTTAATTATTGGTTTTACTATTTTGTTAAGTAGTAACCAGATAACTGAGGCTGTTATTAGTGTTTTGACATCATGAAGAATAGAAAAACTTGGATAGATTGCGTCTACCAAGTAAATAACAAGTAGGTTTACTAATATCGCTCTTAAAAAAGCCTTCATATTATTAGTATAGATTATCCAAGAAGCGATTTTTGTCTTTTTTTAATATGGAATGTTGTTGCAAAACGATGTGCTTCGTCACGAATATTTCTTAGTAGGTTTAAAACTGGGTCTTCTAGACCGAGATTTATTGACGTGATTTTCCCGTCTTGATAGAAATATATTGTTTCTCTTTTTTTGGCTAATGCAAGCGAAGGGACATTTGTAGGAATTACTGAAGATACTATTGATAGTTGTGGTATCCCTCCGTCTAAAACAATAAGATCTGGTTTTCCCCACTCTGGATGATTAAAACGCCTTGATACTATTTCCTTCATAGCGTAAGGATCTGATCTTTTAATTCCTTTTATATTGAAGTGTCGATATAAAGATGGTTCGGGAGATCCATTTATGAATACTGACATAGATCCGACGTAGTTGTCTCCCTGAAGATGTGCAAGATCGTAACACTCAATTCTTTTTGGTGACTTTGTTAGAAAAGGATGATTAAGAGTGCTGACAATTAGATTCTGCATCTGATCCGTTGCGTCTGAAAGCTTTAGTAGAAGGCTTGAGTTTTGATTATTAAGAGCTTGGTTCAAGCTTTGAATTTTTTTCTTAATAATTTCTGCATCTTCAAAATTTTGTTTTTTTATGGCAATTATTATTTGCCTATTTAAGGTTTTATTTAATTGTTTAAACTGACCAGACAAAAATTTTTTAATTTGTCCTAAATGACGATGATATTGTTTTGGTGAAATCAATGATAGACAAGGCCCCGGACATTGATGCAGATGATAGTTAAAACATGCCCTGTTTTTAGAATTAAATGGAGCATTGCAATACCCAAAAATTCTTCTTGAAAGTTTGACTAATGTTTCTGCTACTTTACTCGATGTATATGGACCAAACACTTGTTTTTTGTAATCGTCGAGTTCAAGAGATTGAATGTCTGTTGCATGAATTATTCTAATTTTCGTATCCGGTTCGTTTGTAAATATAATGTATATATTTGACCTTCCGTCTTTTGTAATTGCATTATATCGAGGTTTGTATGTTTTGATATAGTTTGCTTCTGTGATCACAGCCTCAAGATCATTTTTTACTACTTTCAAGTAAAGATATTTTGTTTGTGGAAAAAAGTTTGTGGCTTTGGTTGTACCACTCTTGAAACCATCATAGTGCTGTCCGATTCTTGATTTTAGACTTATTGATTTACCGATATATAACGGTTTTTTGTTTTCGTCTTCGAATATATATATACCTGGTAATGAAGGAAGCGATTCCCAAAATGACTCCGATTCCGGAGTAAAGCGCAAGCGAAGAGACTGTTGGCTTGACGGTAATTGATTGTTCAAATCGGGTTCCATTTATATAGATTATAACTTTTGTGTTTTTCTGACTTATGATCGGTCTGTTGATAATGTTTATTGATAGTTTTGTTGTGCCAAAAGGAGGAATAGAGATTTGCTGTTCTTTTTCGTATACAAATTGATTTTTTTCGGTAATTGTATTTCCGGTGTATGAGACACCTGAAGTGTTAGTAACTTCAATATTTATCTTTTTTCCTTCTTGCTTTCCTTGATTTAGTACAAAACTAGGTTCAGGAAATGAAGTTATATTTGTAGGTTCAATAGTAATATCCTTTGTTTTTTCTAGTTTGTATTTATATCCTCCTGCTGGTATTGGATATTCAGGATTAACTCCATGAATAGCAAATACTATGTGATTAAAATCTAGCTTGTTGAAATAATCTACTCCTCTTGTGGTGTTTGACCATGTAGGATCAATTTGTATCCAAGTGTTGGTGCTTTTGTTGAAATACTCAGGCCAAGAATGAAGTACATCTTGTGTAAGAGATACTGGCTTAAGATCTGGATTTTCTGAGATTGCATATCCTTGTAGCTCGCGTGAAGGAATTCCAGCTTTCCTTGCGAGGCTAACAAAGACATTGGCAAAATCTGTGCAGATAGCACTATGACTGTTAATGAGTGACTCTGCTGCAGGAGTACGTTGAGATTTTTGTCGATTTACTTTTTCGAAATCATATTTCATTTTGTCGACGACAAAGTCATAGATTGCCTTTGGTGTTGTTAGATTTTTCATCTCTGGTGTAGAAAAAACACCATTATCAAAATTCCAAATATCATTTGCTAAAAGATATTTATCTGTTGGTGACTGGGTAGTTGCTTTGGGAATAAAATTTAGTTTTATATAAAGATCAAGAATAATTTTTACTTCTGAACTCGGTTCAAGAGAGTATTTCGCGAGATAGTTTCCATCCTCATCAGCGAATACTTCTATTGGTTTTGGATCAAGTTTTTCATAATAGACTGTTTGGTATGCGGTATCTGGAGGTAGTGCAATTTCAGTTGTTATGTTATTTTTTGAGTCATTTACTAGGTGATAGGAAATGTTGCCTTTGTAAAACTGAGTTTGACCAAAGACCGCACTTATGGTTTTGTTTCCAAGATTGCTTCCGCTGAAGTAATATGTGTTTTTATTTATTGAGTCTGGCTTGGGATCGATATATGCTGGGGTTGGAAAGTTTTCAGGGACAGTTAAGACTACTACGCGGCTTGAAATATTTTCATCGGTTTCGAGTCGTGGAATATTTACTTGCCATGTATTGCCAAATTTATTGGCGATATCCGTGGTGTCATACTCGATACTAAATGAGTGAACTTTGTCTTTTCCTACTACTTTATGTGCAAAAGGAAACGAAATTGTAGTTTGGTTGAGTGTTTTAACAATTTCCGGAATTACAAAAGTACCCTCGTCAGTTACTTTGACATTACTTACTTTTGTTTCGTTTATGTTTAGGCCAAAGTCCGTGGCGTATACAACTGAAAGATTGTTCTTTTGATTAATAAGAAATGAAACATGAGTGTTTCCACTTGGATCTACACGATAATAGTTTTGAAAATCCGTACTAAATTTGACGATACCGTGTACCTTTGAAGGAAAAATTAGGAAAACTATGATGAGAAGAATTATTTTTATGGGAAAGTAAATTCTCTTCATCAATTGATATTACAACAGAAGCTTCTTTAATTCTTGAGAGGTAGGAGTGTCAAAGTGATCGGATACTTTTTGTGGAGTTCCTGTGGCAATAATTTGACCACCTTCGTCTCCTCCTTCTGGGCCCATATCGATAATGTAATCTGCATTTTTTATTACATCGAGGTTGTGTTCAATGACAATAACTGTATTGTTTTGGTTTACCAAGTCAACTAGAGTTTGTACAAGCTTGTTTAAATCATCAAAGTGAAGCCCTGTGGTAGGTTCATCGAGAATATACACAGTGTGTCCATTTCCAGTTTTGGCAAGTTCTGTTGCTAGTTTGACACGTTGAGCCTCTCCACCTGATAGAGTTGGAGCACTTTGACCAAGCTTAATATAACCAAGGCCAACTTTGCGAATTGTGTCTAATTTTTTGCTTATAGTTGGGATGTTTTTGAAAAACACAGCAGCTTCATCCATTGTCATGTTTAAAATATCTGAAATATTTTTTCCTTTGTACTCTACTTCGAGTGTGGGTTCATTGAATCTTGTACCCTTACAAGTATCGCAAGTTATGTATATATCCCCCATAAACTGCATCTCAATTTTTAGCTGTCCATCTCCTTGGCAAGTTTCACATCGACCTCCCTTGACGTTAAAACTAAATCTTCCCGGTCCATATCCCCTGAAACGAGCCTCTTGTGTGTTTGAGAAAAGAGACCTTATATGGTCAAAGACTTTAGTGTAAGTTGCAGGATTGCTTCTTGGAGTTTTTCCGATAGGACTTTGATCAATTAAAGAGACTCTTTTTACTGCATCCGGAATTAAAATTGAGCCATAAGAAATATCTTGTTTACGATGCATTGGATTTAGCTTTTGAGAAAGAGCTTCAAAAAGCGTGTCAACTACGAGTGACGATTTTCCACTACCTGATACACCCGTTACAGCAACAAAACGATTTAAGGGAAAATCTGCATCGACATTTTTTAAATTGTGATAGCTACATCCTGAGAGGCGGATCGACCCTAGGCTTTCTGGAGGATTTTTTGGTTTATTGGGCACAATTTTATTGACACCTGAAATATATTTTCCAGTAATGCAACTTGACTTCTTCATCTCCTCTATTGTTCCTTGAAAAGTGATCTTTCCTCCAAACTCACCGGCATGAGGCCCAAATTCTACCAAGTGATCGGCTGACTCCATGGTTTGTTGATCATGTTCAACTACAACCAATGAGTTTCCAAGATTTACAAGTTCTTGCAAAGTCTTAATTAGTTTGGCATTGTCTCTTTGATGAAGACCGATGGTGGGTTCATCTAAAACATACAAAATACCTGTGAGGCGCGAGCCTATCTGACTTGCGAGGCGGATTCTTTGAAGTTCTCCTCCTGAGAGAGTTCCCGATTCTCGTCCAAGAGTTAGGTAATCTAGTCCTACTGAAACAAGGAAACTTAATCGATCTTCAATCTCTTTGATGATTGGCTCGCTTATTTGTTTTTCTGTGACATTTAAATTGTTTTTAAGTGTCTTAAAAAAGACTACGTTGTTTTCTATTGACTGTGCGGTTACCTCACTTATAGATTTGTTATCTACATGTACAGCCAGTACTTCTGGTTTGAGACGAGTACCTTCACAAACAGGACAGGTTTTTTTAATTAAGTATTTTTCGATTTCTTCTTTTAGTGCATCTGAGCTAGTTTCTGTGTAACGTCGTTCAAATTCTTTGGCTAGACCTTCATATTTACTTTTCCAAGAGACAGTTTTTCCATGACGGTTGATTCCTTTAACCGAATATATTTTGTCACCAGTTCCTGAAAACAAAACACTACTTTGTTTTTCGGTCATTTGTGAAAGTGGTGTGGTAGGTGCAAATTGAACTGAATTCATTGCCTCAACTATTAATTTAGCTAGCCAAGTACGCATCTCAAACTGTGATGCTAAAGGAATAATGGCTCCTTCATAAAGAGTAAGGGTTGGAGAGATAATACTGTCAGTGTCTAGAACCATCTTAGTTCCAAGTCCTGTACATTCTGGACAGGCACCATCTGGGGCGTTAAAAGAAAAATACCTTGGCTCAATCTCAGGAATAGAAATATTACATATCGGACAAGCTAATTTTTGTGAGAATAAATGATCCTCCATTTGCTCTGGATTATCAGGAAATGAAAGTGAAGGGTCTTCTACTATGCTGATGATACTTTCTCCATCAGCCATCTTAATTGACTGTTCAATAGAGTCTATTAAACGATTTTTTTCATACTCTGTTCCCCCATTAACCTGACCAATGACCAGTTTATCGATAACTGCTTCAATGTTGTGACGATTATTTTTGAATAAACTTAGGGTAGATTGAGTTGATAGTATTTTTCCATCGACTCTGACTTGTGCTATTCCTTGCTTATTTAAGTTAGGGAATAAATCAACAAACTCTCCTTTTTGATTTTTGACTAAAGGTGCCAAAATCATAATTCTAGTCCCCTTTTGCTTTTTGTACGAAGGATGAGAAACTGCTAGCTCAACAACAGCTTTATATATTTGGTTGATATCTTGAGGCATGATTTCTCGACCACACTTTGGACAGTGTGGGTGCCCGATACGGGCGTACAAGAGACGAAGATAGTCGTAAACTTCTGTAACTGTTCCAACAGTACTTCGGGGATTATGACTGCCTTGTTTTTGGTCAATGAGGATTGCTGGAGATAATCCTTCAATTTGATCGACATCTGGCTTGTCCATAACACCAAGGAATTGACGAGCATATGAACTTAGTGACTCTACATATCTTCGTTGTCCTTCGGCATAAATTGTGTCGTGAGCCATGCTTGATTTCCCGCTACCCGACACACCAGTAAATACAACAAGCTTATTCTTAGGAATGGTCAAGTCAACATTTTTTAGATTATGTTGGCGTGCTCCTCGGATAATTAAATGAGTTGATGGTGATATTTCTGGCATAACGAGTCATTTTATCATTTTTCACCTTAGAATACCCGAAATATATTTATGCAATAATACTTTATGACTGACTATTCAGAGTTCGCTCAAACAAATATTGGCGGTAAGGGACTAAAAGACGAAGCAGAGGCGCTAATTGACGAAGGTATGTCTGAAACTGATGCTTTACGAACAGCAGCTACCACGATGGATGGCGCTGGAGATAATCCTGATGGTACTGTTGAGTCCGTGCAGACATGTTTTGACCTTCAAGGAAATCCGGTAGAAGGTTTAACGAGTGATGATATTCCCAGAGAACGAACTGACGAATTCTCTAAAAGCGAGGCCGAACGACATTACGCAGCTGATGAAGGAAAAGATGAAGCAGAAGAATGGTTGAAAAAAAATGATCCTGAATACTTTAAAAATATTGATAAAAAATTGGTAGATAAGTACTTGGGAAAATAATTGTTATTATAGTTTTGGACCTGTGTTTTTTATTCGCATTATGGTAGTTTAGATACATGGACTCAGACAAACCAATCGAAAATGGTGGTAATAAGGACATAAAGGCCTTTAGAAAATCTTTCAATGAAATCTATGAAACTTTTGATAAATCTAGTGCGGCAGATGTATTTGAACTGAGAGATATATACAGAAAATGGAATTGCGATAATTGTCTAAATTTTGATGAATCTGACGATGTATATTTTGGTTTAGTAGATGATTTTTTATCTAGAAGTGGAGCTTTTGAAGGATTTTCTGCAGGACCAAAGGTGGATCACATTGGAAAAAGTAAAGAAATGACCGAAAGTATTAGTCTGCAGAGACAAATGATTGACGAAGTCAGTAAATGTACAAGCTTTGATAGTAACGGAAATATTCTGATTATTAATCAGGGTGCATTCGATAGGCTCTCCACTACCATTAGTTTTTTAGATAGAGTTACAAACGACCTTCTTCAAAAGCCACAACTTAAGTCTCCTACTTGTCAGTCAGGGAAATATCTTTCTGGACTTCGATCTATGATTGGTGCTTCATTACTAGCTAGAGGAGCTGGATTTAAAGTAGAATTTGGTCCAGAAAAGTATGATATTGGAAATGATCTTGACATGATACTTGTTAATGAAACAGGAAAAAGAATTGGGCTTGATGTCACAACGGGGAATGAGTATAACGGAAAGTTCGGTTTTTATTTCAATTTGGATGATAGAGCTACTAGAATTACCGGTGCTATCGCACAAGAACTTTCCATAACTAACAGAAGCAAACTAATAATACCTTCAAAGGGAGCTTGTCCTCAATGTTACGATCCAGATTTGACGCATGGTAATGTTGGTTTTCCTTCGCCAAAAATGATTTCAGATTTCAGAAATATTTTTGTTAGAAATAATTATTGAAGTTTTTTGATGGTATCGCGATACCTTGCAGCAAGCTCAAAATTCCACGAATTGGCTGCTTGAGTCATCATCTTTTTTAACTTTAAGACTAGAATCTTTTTCTTTTGGGGTGTTAGCGACTCTGCATTGACATCCTCTATCTCAGTCCAGCCAAATTCTGCTAATTCCTTGATTCTGGGAGTTGGAGCACTTTGATCTCGATGTAGAAGTGCTTCTCTTATCGGTTTATTGATACCTGTTGGAGTAATACCATGTTCTTCGTTGTATTTTG
>CAZMCB010000010.1:11225-23746 GCA_964564895.1 uncultured Pseudomonadales bacterium
TATTGATATTGGACCTGACGACGTCTTTGGGTTTCTTCAATGGCTATCTTCATAGAGTTTGAAACTCTATTGGCGTAAAGAATTACTTGTCCGTTTACGTGTCTTGCGGCTCTACCCATGGTTTGAATAAGTGCAGTTGGAGTTCTTAGGAAACCCTCTTTGTCTGCATCTAGAATAGCTACAAGTGATACCTCCGGCAGGTCTAAGCCTTCACGAAGAAGATTAATTCCAACCAAACAATCAAAGTTTCCCTGACGAAGCTTGTCCAGAATGTCAGCTCTGTCTAAAGTTTTGATATCTGAGTGTAGATACTCTACTTTGATTTTATATTTTTCCTTGAGGTGTTCTGAGAGATCTTCAGCCATTTTTTTGGTCATTGTTAGGACTAGAGTTCTTTCCCCTTTTTCTTTTCGATCTAAGATTTCTTTACTAATATCTTCAATTTGACCTTTTACAGGACGAACAAATACTTCTGGGTCAAGAAGACCTGTTGGTCTTATTAGTTGTTCGGCAACTGTAGGAATTTCACTTGATCGAGATAATGAAAGTTCGTATTCACTAGGTGTGGCGGAACAGTAGAGATTTTGAGGAGTACGGGATTGAAATTCTGTAAAGGTAAGAGGTCTGTTGTCCTTGGCACTTGGAAGTCTAAAACCAAAGTTTATAAGGTTCTCTTTTCTTGCCTGATCACCGTTGTACATTCCTCGAATTTGAGGCAAACTGATATGAGATTCATCAATTACTGTTAGGAATCCATTTTTTTTAAATCTTTTGGCGTTGTAATGAAAGTACTCGAGTAATGAGTATGGAGGATCTCCAGCCTTACGACCATCAAAATATCTGGAATAATTCTCAATACCATTAACATATCCGACTTCTTCGAGCATAGAAAGATCGTAGTTTACTTTTTGTTCTAGTCTGTAGGCTTCTATGGTTTTTCCTTCGCTTTTGAATATTTCTATTTGTTGTCGTAAATCCTTTCGAATGTTTTCAATTGCTTGTCCTTGTGTTCTAGGGTCGGTGATAAAAAGCTTGGCTGGGTTAATCGTTATCCAACCGGTTTTTTCTAGATCAGGATCATCAATTTTGGTAAAGTTGTATGGATCTAGAATATCAATTGTTTGAAGCACAGTCCCCTCGAATACCATAGATATAACAATTTCCTTGTACGAAGGATATAGCTGAACTGTGCTGCCGATGGCTCGGAATGTACCCCTTGATAGTTCGGAGTTGGTTCTGGTGTATTGTAGGTCTCCAAGACGCATTAAAACGGTGTCTCGGGCAATTACTTGACCCTTTGCTAGCGTTAGAATATTTTTTTCTTGATCCACAGGAGAGCCGATGTTGTAAATACAAGAAACTGAGGCAATTACGATACTATCTGGACGGGACAGTAGATTGGCGGTTGTAGTTAGTCTGAGTCTGTCGATTTCTGGATTGATGTCAGCTTCTTTTTCAATATAGGTGTCTGATGAAGGGAGATAAGCTTCCGGCTGGTAGTAATCGTAGTAACTAACAAAATAACTAACAGCATTATCTGGAAAATAATCTCTAAACTCTTGATAAAGCTGACTGGCAAGCGTTTTGTTATGACACACTATTAAGGTCGGTAGCTGAGTTTTTTCGATAACCTTCGCAACCGTAAATGTTTTTCCAGATCCTGTTACTCCTAGTAATGTTTGATGAGGATTGCCGGCAGAAATAGCTGTCGAAAGCTGCTCAATTGCTTGAGGCTGGTCCCCTGTTGGCTGATAGTCTGATTTTACTTTGAATTCCACAATCTATATTTTAACCTAATACCAATTATTTTGAGTGCTTGACTTTTGGGTATTGTTTGGTAATAATGATGATATGACCGTAACACTTTATCGAAGACAAAGACAAATTGTGGAGTTTATTTCTCAGTTTATCCAAAAAAATGGATACTCTCCTACTCTTTCAGAAATAGCAGGAGCAATTGGAGTTTCGTCATTAGCCACAGTTCATGAACATCTTCAAGCTTTAGAAAAGAAAAATATCATCAAGAAGTTTGATGGAGCAATTAGAGGTATTTCTTTGGTTGATCACGGTAATGCTGAGGCTAATTCAATCGAGTTACCCATTCTAGGATATATTGCAGCTGGTAGACCAATTGAGCCTTTGACAGACCCAAATGCTTCTATGAAAGTAGCTTCTTCTATGGTCTCTGGTAAAAAAAGAGCTTTCGTACTTCAAGTTAAGGGTGATTCCATGATCGAAGAAGGAATATTTGACCATGATTATGTAATTATTGAAGAGTGTGATGTAACTGGAGTAAAGGATGGAGACATTGTTGTTGCTATATTGGAAAATGGATTGGCAACATTAAAACGATTTTTTAAAGAAAGAACTAGAGTCCGTTTGGAACCTGCAAACTCATCTATGTCCCCTATTTTTGCAATTAATGTTAAAGTACAAGGGAAATGCGTCGGTGTTATCCGCAAATTTCAATAAATGAAAATAACCATTGTTGGTTTACCAATCGGTAATATCGAAGATCTTTCGATGAGAGCTCTTAAAACCTTGCAAGAAGCAAAATACTTAATTTGTGAGGACACTCGCATGTTTAGTAACTTATGGAGTAAATTGATGCAGTTAGGATATGCTCAAAAGTTTACTGGAACTATTCGGTTTATTAATGACTTCAATGAAGAGAAGGTGTTGCCTAGAATTTTGGCAGAAATTTGTTCACTGGAGTCTGTAGTTTTAGTGTCTGACGCTGGAATGCCTCTTATTTCTGACCCTGGATATAAATTAATCCACCGAGCCACGGAGATGGACTGGGAAATTGACGTTGTCCCTGGGCCAACTGCTGAAAGTGCTGCTTTAGCTGTTTCTGGTTTGCCAACAGATCGATATATGTTTGTTGGCTTTCTTCCTAAAAAGATAGGTAAAAGAACAGCTACGATGATGACTTTGAAAGAAATGGGAGATAAGTCTAAGATGACCGCCGTAATATACGACTCTCCTCTTAGACTGTTAAAAGTATTGCCTGAAGCGATTGCAATTTTTGGAGAAGATGCTCCGGCTTGTTTGGCTATCGATCTTACAAAAATATCTCAAAAGGTTTTTAGAGGCTCTCTTGGTCAGTTACTTGATAATGTAAAAGAAAAAAGAATTAAGGGAGAACTGGTTTTGATGATATCTATTGGCAAATAATCACTTCACGGTCAATTTTGCAATCAGTTTCTATTTATTCTTACTTGCCAGAAAGTCTTGGATAAAGGAGAGTCTGTTGTATTTGGCTACACGCTCACCTCTTCCAGGAGCACCAAACTTAACAAAATCTGCTCCCACACCAACGGCAAAATCGGCAAGAAAATCTTCATCTGTATCTCCGGAACGATGAGAAACTATTATTGAAAAATTATTTTTCTTCGCTAATTTTATTACTGACACTGTTTCTGAGATGGTTCCAATTTGATTTGGCTTTATTAAAATGGCGTTACAGGCATTTTTGGCAATGGCTTCTTCAAGACGCTTTTTATTTGTAACCAAGAGATCATCACCAACAATCATTACTTGCTTACCAATTATTCCTGTGAGATCTGCAAAACTTTTCCAGTCATCTTGATCAAACGGATCTTCTATCGAAAGCAAAGAATATTTTCTGTTTAGATCAATAATAAAATCTCTAAATTGTTCTCCTGATAAGTTTTCTTTAACATCGCTGATCTTGTATTTTCCATTTTTTAATAAGCTAGAGGCTGCAATATCTAAGCCCAAGAAGACATCTTGATTGAGCTTATATTTACTTGATTCTATCGTTTCTACAAGAAGCTCTATTGCATCTGTATTACTAAATAAATTTGGAGCAAATCCACCTTCATCACCTACTGAGTGTATTGCTTTCTTTTCTATCAATAAGTTTTTTAAATTATGATAAAGCTCACTACCAATTTCTAAAGCCTCAGAAAATTGTTTTTGACTGCTGGGAATAACATGAAATTCTTGAAACTCGAGGTTTCCGGCCCCATGCTTTCCGCCATTAATAAGATTAAATATTGGTGTTGGTAGATGAAGTGATGTCGGAGTAACAAGCCCGTATTTTTCGGCTGTGTATTGAAATGTGGGTTTTTCTTCACAAGCAGCTCCTAACTCAAAACAGGCTTGTGACACTGAAAGAATTGCGTTAGCTCCTAACTTTGATTTGTTTTCTGTACCATCAAGGTTGAGTAGTATCTGATCAATATTATTTTGTTTTGTTGGATCCTGACCAATAATGTACTTACTAATTACTTGATTAACAGAGGCTACAGCTTTTAGTACTCCGAGGCCATTAAATCTTTGTGGATCACCATCGCGCATCTCCATGGCTTCAAGTCTACCTGTGGATGCGCCACTTGGGATGGATGCAACCGAACCGTGATTGTTGTCAGTCCAGATTGTTGTTTCTATGGTTGGATTTCCACGAGAGTCGAGTATTTCTCGAGCATATACTGATTTAATTTTTGCCATGTTATTTAAGAAGTTTTTTTTCAAAAAGAGAGATAACTCTTCTGGTGTTGTCTACAGCATCAGGACTTACTGACACTGATGTAATTCCCCAAGATACTAATTTTTCTATTAAATCTGGATACTGGCTTGCGGCCTGACCACACAATGAACAGGTAATGTGTTTTTTGGCTGCTGTTTTTACTACATGCTCAAGTGCCCATAAAACAGCGGGATTTCTTTCGTCAAATTCTGGGGCAACTGTTTCATTGTCTCTATCAGTTCCTAAGATAAGCATTGTGAGATCATTCGAGCCGATGGAAACACCGTCAATACCAACCGCAATGAAGTCTTCTAAAAGAATAACGTTTGATGGAATTTCAACCATCATCCAAAGTTTAAAGCTATTTGATCTTGAAAGTCCGCTGGCTGCAATAATTCTTTTTACTTTGATTAGTTCGTCTACAGTTCTGACAAAAGGAATCATCAGGTGAAGATTCTTATAACCGAATTTATTTCGGACGAGTTTAATTGCTTCGAGTTCTAGATTGAAAACTTTTTCATCTAATATGTAACGGTAACAACCTCTAAAACCTAACATCGGATTTGGTTCTGTGGGCTCGAAATTTTGTCCTCCTATTAAATTTTTATATTCATTAGATTTGAAGTCTGATGCCCGATAGACAACAGGTCTGTCACCAAAACTGTGTGTGAATTTAACTAAATTTTCTGCGAGTTTTTCGATGAAAACCTGACTTTTACCATCTCGAATCATTTTCTTGGGATGTGTTCCTATCTCTGCCATCATAAATTCTGCTCGAAGAAGGCCGACACCGTCTGAGTTACCTTGAGCCACGATTGAAGCCAAGTCTGGCTCTCCAAGATTTACATATACTTTTGTTGCAGTTTTAGGAAATTCTTCTTCTTTGAACTCTTTGACTGCCACCGCTTTCCCTTTTTCGGGAACGCCGTTATAAACGATTCCGGATGAACCGTTGACGGTAATTATCTGATCTTCTTTAAGTATTTTTGTAGCAGTTTTTGCACCGACTACAGCTGGAACTCCAAGTTCTCTACTTACAATTGCAGCATGAGAGGTTTGACCACCTTTATCAGTAACGATTGCGCTTGCCCTTTTCATGGCTGGAACAAAGTCAGGAGCCGTCATTTCCGTAACTAACACATCACCAGTTTTTACTTTATCAATTTCTTTAGCAGAGCTAATTTTTACTACTTTTCCATAACCAATGCCAAATGAGGCTGGTTCTCCTTGAATTAGCTGTTTTAAACTTACTACCTGACTTTCGGAAATTTGTTTAGTGCCCTTTCCCATGTCGAGAGTTGTGATAGGACGAGTTTGAACTAGATAGATTTTGCCTTTTTCTATGGCAAACTCGCTATCTTGTGGCCAAAAATAATGTTGATGAATTTTTATGGACAACTTGGCTAACTCGATTACCTGATCATCGGTAATCTTGGGAGCGTTTATCATTTTTTCCGGAACCTTTGCTTTTTTTACACCACTTGGATAGTCGTGAACTTCCATGATGGTTTGTTCTACATGTTGGCGTGAGTGTATAGAAAGATTTGCTTTATTTACTATGTAGTGATCTGGATTAACAACTCCCTGAACCATGTAGTCACCAAGACCCCATACTGCTTCAACAACAACTTGATTTTTGTTTCCTGTTACTGGGTTAACAGAAAACATTACTCCTGAGATGTCTGACTGGACCATGAGCTGAACTGGGATAGCAAGTAGAACCTTGAAATGGTTGTATCCTTTGGTGGCTCTATAAAAAATGGCTCTAGCTCCCCAAAGTGACCCCCAAGCGCTCCGAACTGCTTGGATTAGATTTGATTCTCCTTTGATGTCTAAAAATGACTCTTGTTGACCGGCAAAAGAGGCATCAGGTAGATCTTCTGCGGTTGCTGATGATCTTACAGCTACAAGTGGATTTTTATCACCTGGCTTAAGGCTTTGATAGCTATCAAATATTTGTTTTGTTAACTCTGCTGGGATGTCTGCCGTTTGAATGAGTCTTTGAATCTTTATGGCGGCCTTTTCAAGCTCTTTTTGATTCGTAATTTCTGTTTGTTTTATTATTTCTCGTATGACTGGCTGAAGAGCATTGTGCTCTATCACCAT
This sequence comes from uncultured Pseudomonadales bacterium, assembly GCA_964564895.1. Lineage (GTDB taxonomy): Bacteria > Patescibacteriota > Microgenomatia > UBA1400 > MFAQ01 > UBA2277. The sequence goes on from CAZMCB010000010.1 coordinate 17,827, forward strand.
TTCATATGCTTGGGCTGTGATCACAAAACCATTTGGAACAGGAATACCAAAACTAGCCATTTCTCCCAGATTGGCACCTTTACCTCCTACAAGAGGGATGTCTTCTTTGCGAATTTTGGAAAATGGTAGTACCAGGGCAGGTAGGTTGGGCATTTAGGTTAATTGTTTTTTAAAAAAGTCTACCCAAGGATTTGTTCCAGGATCTTGCTTGTTGACTATACTTAAATAATAGCTAATCATGATCAAAAAGACCAGCGATTCGAACACTTGACCAACAATTTCAGTTGACTCAGGCTTGATTACTGTTAATTGATAATTTTGTTTTATTAATATTTCTTTAGTGATTTGAAAACGTTTCTGTAATACTTCTGGATACAACGAAGAATCTAGGAGAATAAAACGAGCATTATCTTTTAGTGATATTGGGAACAAAAGCCCTTCTAAAAGATGATGATTGAGGTCTGGAATCGAAAAGTGAGAAGAAAATGTTTTTGAAGTTTCATTGAAGTAGTTTGAAGAAATTTTGCCGACTCCTGATAAATGATTTGCAGAAAAAACGTTTATAGACATACCCTTGTTTTTTATCGCAAATGATTTTGCAGGATTAATGTCTGTAGGATTTTCAAGCTTCAACGAATCAAGAGTTTTATCGATGATTCTAACAATATCCTTAGAATCAACAAATTTATAACTTTCGGGATTTAAACGAATAGTAAGTCCCAGTACTGCTCCAAGGAGTAAGCCAATGCCGAACCTTGGAACATGAGACCTGTTAAGTTTTTCATCAAGTAATATTATTGGCCAGTGCTCTTTAATGGCTAATTCTTTTAACTTTCCGCCTGTAGTTATAACAATAACCTTGTTCTGTCGTTTGATCGCATCTTGTCCGCAAGAGAGAATCTCTTCTGTGTTTCCAGAGTAGCTTGCCAGAATTACCAAAGTGTTTTTTGAGGCATACTGCGGTAAACGATAATTGGAGACGATTTCGAATGGAGTTTTTAAAAGTAATGGTGAAAGTGACTGAGTAATGTGTGCCGGAAGATTTGATCCTCCCATTCCAGCAAAAACAATATTTATTATACTTTCAGGCTCGAAATTGAGACTTACAAACTGAGAGTCGTGCCAGGCTGATTCAAACTGTTGTCCCATTGAGGCAATTGAATCAGAGACACTCAATGAGTCATACTGCGAGAAAATTTTGTGGTCATCTAGAAAAGTTTTCATTGAGTGATTTAAGTATACCAAGATACTAAGAAGCTAGCATTTTCTCCAGAGTAGATAGTGCTGAGTCGTTGCTATTGGGGTATGAAACATCAGCTAGTTTTCCAAATAGATTTCTTTGTATCTCTGATGCTTTGCTAAGCAAACCAGAGTCTCTTAAATATAATACTGACTGGTAGGCATAAAGTAGATTAATTTTCCCCGACACTTCTGGACTGGAAAAAAATGTGGCACAGCTTGTTTTGGCTATAAGTGACGAAATTTTGGCGGCAATGAGTGCCTTTTCTGGATTATTCACTGTTTCAGGGTGGGCGTAGTGTTCGTAAAAGCCTTGAGTTACTAATTTTTCATAACCTTGACCAAGCTCGTTATTTAGCACTTTTGTGACCTCATTATTTATATAGTTCATTGCTTGAATGAATGGTTTTTTCCATGAAGTGTCATACCCCCAACCACACTCACAAGAATCATTCCATCGAACCAAATTACCATGTGGACAGCTCCACGCAGACCTTTCTTGAATGATTCCTGTTGGAAGATTATTTTTGTCAATTTGTAGATTATTTATGGATACTGGATACAGGCCAATAGCTGGAAGTGATGAGTCCAAAAGAAATTTAAGAAATTTATCTGCAAATTGATAATGATGTCCGAAGGTTTCAGCATCGGTCCAAGCGATGATTGGTTTGTTGTTTGAACAATTATTGCCTTTTGGTTTTATGTAAATATCAGCGAATGCATCAGCGTTCGTTTTTGAATCAAAGGCGAGCTTGCTACTAATTGGTCTATCAAATGGATAAGCAATTATCTGTCTGCCATTTGATAGTTTTATTTGGGTCGGCTGATTATCAGATGAACTCCCGTCTTGTTGGATAATTTGTTCTGGAGCACAGACAAAACCTTCATAGTGATTATCAGTAAGCACCTCTAAAGTCTCAGTATCGATAGCTGTTTCAGGGGGCCAAAATATCTTTGGATTTACACCTGTAATCTCTTTAAATCGATTAACTCCTGCTTTGATGACGATAGATTTATCCTCTTTTGATAAATCAGGAAGTATTGGATGAATGAAGGCTTCTCCAACTCCGTTTTCTTTCATCGCTTTTTGATAGACAAGGGCAATTTCTGGATTCGATTTTTCGAGTTGGAGTAGCAATGATTGATAAATATCAAAGGATACTTTTTCTAGTATCCCCTCTTCGGCTAAAGGAGAGTAACACTGTTTTTCGATAATGGAGGTCCAGTTTTTCTTTTGGGGATCTGTGGATATTTTTGAGAGCAATGGGTGAGTAGCTTCTCGAGGAGGCTGGTAAAAATGCAAACCAAGTACAATTTCTCTGCCCATCAGCTCACTATATACATATTTAAGAGTCAACTCAATACTCTACTAAGAAAGAGCAGAAGTGTTTGAACCTGAGTTCCAGTCTATTTCAGAATATTTTTTAAATATCATATTTAGTCCAGCTTTTAGTTTTTCGTAGCCTTCTTTTGTTTTACTTTCAAATTTGGTAGTGAGATATGGACCGTTTTGGGAAGCACGGATTACCACCATTGAGTCTTCAGTATCAATGCGGATTCCGTCAATTTCATTTGTTGTTCCGTTTGGAACAAGCTTAATTAAGTCATTTTTTAAAACATCAGAAATAAATTTGAATTTGATATCATCACCCAATCCGAGTTTCACCTCAGGACTACTAACATATTTGGGTAATTTCTCTACTGCTTGATGAAGATTTTGATTGGTTCTTTCTAAGTAACTTAATAAGCGTAAAGAAGCATAGGCAGCATCATCGTGACCATAAAAATTGTCCATAAAGAAGATGTGTCCTGAAAGTTCACCACCAAATGGAGAACGGACTTCTTTGACTTTTGACTTGACAAAGGAATGACCTGTTTTTGAGACAATCGGTATACCACCCTTGGAAACGATAGTTTCAGACACTATTTTTGAACATAAGTTGTTGTAGACAATTGGTGCATTTGGTAGAAAATCGAGAACATCTTTCGCATAAAGAGCAACGATAATATCCATCCATAGCACCTGACCGGTTCCATCTACAACTGCGATTCTGTCTCCATCGGCATCATAGGCAAAGCCAATATCAGCTTTCTCTTTTATTACTGTTTTTGCTAGTCTTTCGAGTACCTCTGTCTCAGTTGGGTCTGGATTGCCTAGGGGATAGTTTCCATCCGGAACACAGTTTAGTTCTATCACTTCGCAGCCTGCTTCTCTTAAAATCTTTGGATAAAATACTCCTGATCCTGTGTTGCAGCCATCAATGACTACTTTCCAAGTATTTTTTAGGTTGAAGTATTTTGTGATTTCCCTTAAATATTCAGGGAAAATATCTTTTTTGATATTACTCCCCTCTCCTTTGGAAAAATCAGCTTTTTCTACAATTTTTCTTAACTCTTGGATCTCTTCAGTGACCATCGTGTCAGAGTAACCAACAGAAAGTTTTAGCCCGTTATAATCTTTTGGATTGTGAGAAGCTGTAATCATGGCTCCACCCTTTGTTAAAAACTGGTATGAACTGAAATATACAATTTGACTCATGGTGAGTCCTAGATCAATAGTATCTATTCCACCATCGTTTAGTCCCTTAATAAATGAGGCCTTGTATTCTTCACTTGTGAGTCGATTATCACAGCCAACTGGACATAGCTTGATTCTTCTTTGAGTCAAGAAGGTTGCGTATCCTCTTCCAAGTAGGTAATACACTTCTGGCGATAGATCGACATCGGCGACTCCTCTTAAATCGTATCCGCGATAGATGTTTGGGTTTATCTGCATATACTGAGTATAGCAATAGAAAAAATCAATAAAAACCCTCCTTATTAGGGAGGGTTGATTGACTTTTATATTAATTTAAGTCTATTTTTACAGACGATAATTTCTTCTGGCTTGCCAATGGCTTTACCAGGATCATCGCTTAGCTTAACGACATCAACCCACTCACCGTTGCCGATTTTGACGGCGACTAGCTTTAGGACGATGTTATAGGGATTGAAACCGACATTGTTTGTTAGGAATCCACCAAGACCAAAGGATCTTATGAACTGCCCAGGGAGGTAGTTGTTTAGATCAAGAATTTCATCTATTGTCTTGAGGCTGTTACTGTAGATGACAGACTTGGTTTCTGGCTTGATTCCAAGATCTTGATATTGTTTCAACAGCCTTCGAGCAAACCATTTGGGGTCTCCTGAGTCTTGTCTGGTACCACTAAAGTTGTTAGCAAATTGAAAATTAAAATCTCTCATTGCTACTTCAGTGGTGTAGGTGTCAGGAAGATAGTACCCGAGCCTTCTTCCGTAGTAATCAACCCATACTTGCATGGCCATCCGATTGGCATTTTCATAACCGTAGATTCCGGCCATTAACTCGACGTATTCGTGTGCCATGGTGCCCATAATCATAAGATCTAGATCATATGCATAATCGATCCAAGAAGTACCGAGCAAACCACCCTTCCCTGTTTTATATCGCCATTTTTTACATTGGACGAGTGAGTCATAATGCACCTTGTCGCTAAACGGACGACGACCTCCAAACTCTGAGTAGGCAACATTATTTTCAAACAGTATCCTTGCCCTATCTTCGGCTTCTATTTTCCAATTGGGGCTGGGTATGTGACCAGCATCTTGAGTCCGCATATTGGAGATATCTCTTAAGATAGGAATTTCATGATGAGAACTTGTGTGGATAGGTCCTTCAATAACTAGTCGAAGATCTCCATCTTTTTGAGATAGATCAACTTGACTTGAGTCGTGATAGAAAACCTGATCATACCAGCGAACAAAATCGACAGAAAGAAATCCCCACTTGTCCATGACAAAGTTTGCGATGTCTGGTCTTGAAGGAAGTGACTCTCTAGCAACTATTTTTTCCCAAAGCCGATGAGCAAAATCCTTGGAATATTTAAAGTGTCCACGATCTACAAATTCATATCTTCCCAGGATGGCCATTTTTTGACGAACATTCATATCCCAGAAAATATTTCCCATCGACATCTTGTACCCATCGGTGCCAAACTTAGTAGTCTCCATAATTGCCTCCTATTGTTTCGTTTAATGTGCGCCAGCGAAATTATTCAGATTTCGTCCTATATTATACTATCTATAGTATAATATATCAAAAGTAATCAAACTACATACTTTGGAGGTAGAAATGAGTTTAATTGACAACTTAGACCTATGGCAGCGTGACCTTGTAATTAATGCACATGAACGCGGAATGACTTCCAAACAAGTAATTGCAAATGGTCAGCCTGCTCCCTGGATGTTACGAGGATTACAGATCCTTGAATCAGGTGAATCTCTAACTGAAGAGAGAATTCGACGAATAAACTTGTCTGGTGGAACCGACCACCCTGACCCAACAATTTCGATATAAAAATAGCCCCGCTGATGCGGGGCATTTTAATATTATTTTGTGCAAGTTGTCCCTGTAGGAACAAATGCTTGTGATTTCATTAGTTGATACTGCTGTTCGAACGCAGCTGCAAGTGCAGGGTCGTACCAAATTAGTAGATTTTCGTCATTGTCTTTATCTGCACTGGCTGAGTAGTTGAATGAGCCAAAAATGACGAACTGTCCATCTACGATGATTACCTTGTGGTGAAAGGTATAAGGATTCCCATCAAGTCGAATATCATAACCCTTTTCGATTAGAGTATTACACTCTGAGTATTCTGTATTG
>CAZMCB010000011.1:0-22926 GCA_964564895.1 uncultured Pseudomonadales bacterium
CTAGATTTGACATGTAACTGCAAATCCCTGGAAACAGGGACTCCTTCGAGGGTGTTACACAGCTGCTGCATGGTTGTCGTCAGTTCGTGTCGTGAGGCGTCGGCTTAAGTGCCGTAACGAACGCAACCCCTGTGCTATGTTAAATATCCATAGCAGACTGCCTTGGATTTTTCCAAGGAGGAAGGAGGGGATGACGTCAAATCAGCATGGCGCTTATATCTAGGGCTACACACATGGCGTAATGGGTGGGACAACGGGATGCCAAGGCGCGAGCCGGAGCTAATCCTTATAAACCCATCCTCAGTTTGGATTGCAGGCTGCAATTCGCCTGCATGAAAGGGAGTTGATAGTAATCGCGGATCAGCAACACCGCGGTGAATACGTTCTCGTTTCTTGTACACACTGCCCGTCAAGTCAACAAAGTCAGTAGTGCCCGAAGTGGGTACCCGCAACCGCAAGGATCGGGCCTCCTAAGGTAAGACTGGCGATGGGGGCTAAGTCGTAACAAGGTATCCGTACTGGAAGGTGCGGATGGATCACCTCCTTTCTAGGAGTTAAGGACTTCACGAGTCCGATGATAATATCGCCACACTATTGGTTGGAGAGTGTTTAAATAAATCTCAACCTGACTCTTTGCCGCTTTTCAGTTGATAAAAAATAAGAGCTTGCTCCCGACGACAGTCATAATTACGTTTCGTAATTATGAACATGTCTCTGGTCCGCTTCCTCTTATAATCGCTCATAACTTTGTTATGATGCTTGATTATAAAAATAGATAGTATATTGCTTTGCTTGAATAGGCCTTAAAAACCCACAGAAATGTGGGTTTTTTAGTGATCAATTTTATTGTAATGGACCTATATTAATGGTAGAATACGTCGATTGAGTGAAACTTAAAATTTTGATTGGAGGAGCGATGGAAAAAACTGAAGAACAACTGTTGACCGAGTGGCTGAAAAACCACAATTATGTGCCAATAATCGACAAGGTCCAAATCACAAGAAAGACAAAGGCCAAATTTTCTTTCGACGGTGAAGGAAAAATGCTTCAGGATGGTGATGAGGAAATTAGCTTGGACATAGAAATTGATGATGACGGTACTCAACATAAATTCATCGATGTTAATTCTGAAGACTATGTCAACTTATTAAAACACCATTATTATGCCTTGTTGAAGGACTATATGGTTTTGTTTTCCGTTTTGAATTCAGAAATACATGTTTTTAAACAACTTCAATGGTAAGCGTGAGACCCCTTAATAAGGGGTCTTTTTGTGGCTTGATTAAGAGTGTTTATGGTAAAATATGCACTGTTAAGGGCGATTAGCTCATCTGGTTAGAGCGCGGTCCTGATAAGACCGAGGTGCTTGGTTCGACCCCAAGATCGCCCACTTTCAGAATTAGTCGTTGGTTTTTCGGCTGTTGGTTGTATAACAGCTTACTCGTCATCTTTTCAATAACAATTCTGTTATTGAAATATCTTCCTGCGTTTCCTGTTATAACTGGCGCCGATAATTACTTCGTTATTATCGTCTGGTTATAAGACCTTCGGTTTATGGTTCGACCCCAAGATCGCCCACTTAATAATAAGGGTCCAAGTTAGGGCTCTTTTTTGTTATATTTATTTGTGGCATTAAGAGAAAGAACAAATTATATTGTGGCCGAAGCAGCTGAGGGAGATCCTGTACTGGGAGGATGTTGGGCTTGTACAAAAGAAACCCCAGAGGGTGGAGCCGTTGTTTCAATGAGTATTGAAAATAATTTGGAACGATTGAAAAGAGTTGAAGCTAGACTTCAAGAACAGGGAATGAAAGTTGAAATGATAGTAAATGAAAATGAAGATCAGTTTATTTTGATTAATGATAAAGGTGAACAAATACCTTTTGGGATGGTGATGAGTGTTCTTTTTGATTAGGGAAATAATATTCTTTAGAAAAATTGTATGACTCTTAGGATAAAATAGCTTGATGAACAAGGGATTTTGGGAGAAATTAGTTAAACCCATCATAGGGCTTTCACCAATGGATGGGGTGACCGATGCACCTATGCGTTTTATCGCCAAAAAGTATGGCCAGCCAGACATAATCTATACAGAGTTTGTAAGTGTGGATGGACTTTGGAGAATTGAAAAACGGGGTGAGACGACACATAAAATCTGGAGAGAGCTTTTGTATGATAAGTCTGAGAGACCAGTGATCGTGCAACTATTTGGATCTGATCCAGATTCTTTTTACGAGGCGACAAAAATTGTAGCAAAAATGGGATTTGATGGGATAGATATCAACATGGGTTGCCCATCGCCAGGCCTTGAAAAAAGAGGTGGAGGAGCTGGACTTATTCGAGATAAAGGACTGGCTCATAGAGTGATTGAAGCAGTAAGGAGAGGTGTTAGTGATATCTTGAATGGCGGAGATTGCCACGTTTCGGGTACGAAACTCGCAATGACGATTCCAGTCTCTGTAAAGACAAGAATTGGTAGCAGTAGTCCTGATAGAGAATGGTGGGAAGCACTCGCTCGTGAAGAACTGCCAGCTGTAGCCATGCACGGAAGAACATTTAAACAGCTTTATTCCGGAGAGGCAGACTGGGAAGTGCTTCGAGAAGCTTCAAAAATAATCAAAGAAAGTGGCGCTTTGTATTTGGGAAATGGCGATGTAGAGAAAATATTGCCTGATGGAAAAGTGCAACTAACAAGTGAAAAAATAATTGATATCGGAACTGATTTTGATGGCGTCCTTGTTGGAAGAAAGGCTGTAGGGAATCCTTGGGCTTTACGTAAGGATGGGTTTGAACCTAGTCTTAAAGAGAAGTTGAGAGTTGCAACAGAACACGCCAAAGAGTTTGAGAAAAATTTGCCTGGGAATAAATTTGAGATTATGAGAAAGCATCTTACCTGGTATGCTCATGGATTCGAAGGTGCAGGTGGTCTGCGTCGAAAATTGGTGGTAAGTAATAGTTCTTACGAAGTAGAAAAAATCGTTAAAGAATTTCTGGATACAGCGGAGATTTGAGGCTATTTTTGACCATTTTTTCCGCAAAAACTGCTAGTTGTTTTCTCATGTTTTTATCAGTAGGATGAGGTTGTAATAATTAAATATTTTTAAAATATACAAATGGTAGAAAAAGCTCCAAAAAGAGAAATTACAACTGCTTTCCCAAGAGTTTTGACTGAAGATGAGATTGTAGAGAGATATTATGCTCAGGTTAAGCCGGGACAAGAGATTGAGCGAAATTATATTGGCAGAGATGAGTGTCAGGTTGATTTACTTAGTAATGATCCGATAATTTTGGTTTGTGTTTCTGATTTGCATATAGGCTCTGTTGCAACCGACTATGATGCAATCAAGGAAGTATTTAATTTTGTAATGACCACCAAAAATGCCAAGATGATTCTCTTGGGAGATGAAATCGAAGGAATGAGTGGAAAGTATATGAACACAAATATGGCGAGAGTTTTTGGAGATACTCAAAAACAAAAAGATATTTTGGCCGAGATTCTTTCTCCTGTTGTTGATGAAGACAAACTAGTAGCTATGGTTTCAAACTACTGGGGACACAATGGCTGGGAAGAGGATGCCACAACAACAAATCCTTGGATGGAAATGGCTAAGACAATTGGATTGTCTCAAGACAGAATTATTCGAAACGGAGGAAGAGTAAGATTTAAATTCCCTAATGGTTATACTCACTCAGAGACAATTTGGCATAATCCACCTGGAAAGAGCAAGATCGAGACGGTATATGGATTACGTAATGCTGCTTTTGCAACTTCGGAGTCAAATAGAACTGATGGATATATGAGCGGTCACATCCACAAAATGGGAGTTGGGAAAGAGCTGTACAGCGGTGCAAATACAGCGGTTTACTATATTTCTTCAGGAACTGCAAAAGGATCTTCGGTAGAGGTACCACCAGATCGTTTTGGGGTGAAATTGGGAGCACCATTGACTGATCCATTGGGTCAGGGGGTAATTATTGAACCTAGAAAAAGAGGAAAGAAAGAACAAAACTATCCTTTTGCATCACTTGAACAAGGAAAGATGGCCAATGATGCTTTGAAGCTACTAGATTGGGTTGAGAAAAAAGGGATGACTGCAGAACTTTTAGAAAAAGTGAGACTTGAGGTGGAGAAGAAACCAAAGATTACACTTGTGGCTGGAAAAAGTCATGTAAGCGGAGATGAGTATATGGAAGATAAACCTGTGGACGCTGTTAAGGTAGGTGGAGAATGGGTAAAGAATCCGTACTCTAATCAAGAAATGAGAGCTCCTTATGATTCTTTAACATATGATATCGAGACAAAATTGCCCGTGACACTTCACCTTCTTTCAAATGCACGTATAGGAAGCAGTTCTGAAGGATTTGACGATTTGAAAAGATATCATCAAGAACAAATTGAGTGCAATCCTCATTCTTTGGTGGTTTTCTTGCGTAACATGATTGATAAAGAGGCGGGTAGTTCACCTCATCGAGAAGAAATTCTGGATAGATTTAGAGAAATAATTGACGGAGCAAAAGAGCAAACTTTGGCAATCATGATGTGTGAGTCTTTGCGTAGTAATGGTTGGAAGGGTAAGGTAAAAACGGGGGAAGAAGAGGTTTTTACTGGTTTCGATCGTTATGGTAATGAAAAGTATAAAATGGTCCCGACTTACTCAATGCCTTTTGCACCCGGATCGCGTTTGGCAACTGAAACAGATACACCACTAATACACCATTTGTCTCTTATTAAGATGACTATTGGACCAAAAGGACCAGTGAGAGAAAAACCAAGATATACAGGTGCTTTTGCTGATAAGTTGATGAGGCACGGATCTTACTCAAGACCTGAGTTTGGTTTGAAACGAATGTATGATTTGTATACACAAGAGAAACCCGGATTTGTTGCTGGAGGGCATATGCCACAAGCAGGATCAATGATGTTTTATGATGGCAGTAATGGAGAAACTAAAACACCTATTTTGGTGGCTCCAGGGTGGTTTGCAAAGTACGCAGATACAATTGGAAAGGGTAATGTGATGCCTGGAGCCGCTCCTGGACAAGCAATTATATTTATGCCCGGAAGTAATAAAAACGATTACTTGGCTTTTCCGACGGTAAGCGCTGATGAAACAGGGTATATGCAAGACGCTTTTACCCTTCTTAAAGGTTTGGAACTTTTAGGAATTACTGATAAGGTTTTGGGTAGAAGAAAGAAGTAAAAGTAATATTTGATACAGATATGCTATATTGGGGTTATGGCTAAACTTCTTATTGTAGAAGATGATAGGATCCTAAATGACGCTTATCTAATAAAGTTTGGAGAGAAATATGATTTGAAGATGTGTCCTGATGGAGAGAGTGCAGTAAAAGCGGCGAAATCTTGGAGCCCTGACCTAATACTTTTAGACTTATATTTGCAAAATATTATGAATGGAGTTGAGGTGTTGCGTGAGATTAGGGAAGAGCCTAAAACAAAAAATATACCGGTACTGGTGATAACAAATTTACCAGATATGGAGGACAAGGTGATGGAACTGGGAGCTTATCGATGTTTGATGAAATCGGATGTGGATTTGAACAAGATAGAAAAATTGTTGGAGGAGATGCTGGAAAAGACTGAGAGATAAGTAAATGTTATGATTAATTTGTGATATTTGACGACTCTTTACTATTCAAATCTTTGTCTGAACTTTCGGTAATTGATAAGACATTACTGGAGGACGCATTTGAACAGTCTAAAGAGCTTGATGAGCCACTTTCTGAACTTTTATTGCAACGTGATTTGATTTCTGATGAGAATTTGGGAGTGATTATTGCCGATATCATGAAGGTGCCTTTTGTAAGACTTGAAAAAGTATCGCTTGACAGAGAAATTTTGGAAATCATTCCTGAAGAAATGGCTAGAGCGCGTGGAGTGATACTTTATAAAGCAGACGAAGAAGGAACTCATGTAGCAATGAAGAACCCTCATGACTTGGTAAGTATTTCTTTTTTGAAAAAGAAAGTGGAAGGAAAACTTGTAATTCACTACGCAACGGAAAGAGACATTCGAACTGCTCTTTTTTCATATCGTAGAGATGTGTCTGCCGTTTTTGAGGAAATAATTAATAAAAGTGTAGGTGAGGTTCATCAAGAGTCTGACGAAGCACCAATCATCAAGATAGTAGAAACAATGCTGGTGTATGCGTATCAAAGCAGAGCTTCTGATATTCACGTAGAACCGATGGAGGATACTACTCAAGTGAGATTCCGCATCGATGGTGTGTTGCATGATGTAATCGCTTTGCCAAAAAATTTGGAAGAACAGCTCGTAAGCAGAATTAAGATTATGTCTTCTCTACCAACAGATGAACATAACTCTGCACTGGACGGAAAGTTTGAATTTGAGATTCCAGATATGGAGAGAATTGATGTTCGTGTGTCTATCTTGCCGGCAACAAACGGTGAACGAGTGGTGATGAGAATTTTGGCTGGAAATATTCAACAGTTCGCTTTGCTCGATCTTGGTTTTTCTGAGTCTGATATCAAGAAAGTGCGTGAAGCGTATGGCAAACCATACGGTATGGTGCTTGCAACTGGACCAACAGGATCAGGTAAAACAACCACGATGTACGCATTTTTGAAAATAATGAACAAGAGAAATGTGAATATCATGACTATCGAAGATCCGGTGGAGTATCAAATTAAGGGAATTAATCAGATTCAGGTTAATCCAAAAACCAATCTTACTTTTGCGGCAGGTTTGAAAAGCATTGTAAGACAAGACCCTAATATTATTCTTGTGGGAGAGATTCGTGATGAAGAAACTGCAAGTATAGCAGTGAACGCAGCTTTGACTGGACACTTGGTGCTTTCTACTTTGCATACATCGGATGCAGCGACAACTATTCCTCGTCTTCTGGAAATGAAGGTTGAGCCTTTTTTAATCGCTTCATCTGTAAATCTTATCGTCGCTCAAAGACTGGTTAGAAAAATTTGTACTAGTTGTAGAGTGAGTGAGGTGATGGACTCAAAAATTGTAAGTGGAGAAATAAGTGATGCTTTGATTAAGAAATATTTGGAAAAAACAAGCAAGGGAGTTCGTTTGTATAAGGGGAAGGGATGTCCTGTTTGCCGAGGAACTGGATATGTAGGACGAGTGGGTATCTATGAAGTGATGAGTATGTCGGACTCACTTCGCGAAGCGATAATGAAAAAAAAGGATGCTGAAGAAATCAAAAAAATTGCCATAAAAGAAGGAATGATAACAATGCTTGAAGACGGACTGACGAAAGTAAAAATGGGAGTGACGACAATCGATGAGTTATTAAGAGTCATCAAAGAATAATGAGAATATCAATTGAAGACAAACTATTTTTGACTAGACATTTATCGACGATGATTAAGTCTGGGGTGCCGATGGATGATGCTTTGGAGACGGTGGTTGACCAAGCAACTCCTGATCTGGCGAAATTATTGAATAAAGTTAAGATTGATGTAGATAATGGAACTAGTTTGGGAGACTCATTTGCGAAGTACCCAAAAATATTTGATCGGTTCTTTATTTCTCTGATTAGAGCCGGAGAGGTCTCGGGAACCTTGGAAGAAAATCTTAGCTTTTTGGCCGAACAAATGGGGAAGAACTTCACACTAAAACGAAAAGTACAAGGAGCTTTGATTTATCCAATTTTGGTTTTGTCTGCAACTATTGCAATGGGAATTGGAATATCTTGGTTTGTTCTTCCTCAACTTATTGATATGTTTTCTTCTTTTGAAATAACACTTCCTCTTTCGACGAGAATTTTGATGTGGGTTGCTTATTTTATGAGAGACTATGGAATTATTGTGGTACCTGCTTTTGTGGGATTAATTTTCTTATTCTTGTTATTTTTGCGAATCAAAAAAGTAAAAAGTGTTTGGGATAGATGGATTCTCTCGATTCCATTCATAGGAAAAGTGATTGCTTACGGAGAGATGGGAAAGTTTAGTCGAAACCTTGGAACACTACTTAAGAGTGGATTACCAGTAACGGAAGCTTTTATGGTAACTATAAACACACTGTCCAATATGAAGTTTATTTCTGATTTAAAACTAGTTCAAAAAGAAGTAGAGGAGGGAAAAACTGTAGCTGTAGCGATGACTAACAAAAAATATCCTGAGTTTGGGAAACTGGCAATCAGAATGATTGGTGTGGGAGAAAAAAGTGGAAATCTAGAAGAGATGCTCTCGTATCTTGCCGTTTATTACGATGAAGAAATTGATAATGTAAGTAAAAATTTGACTACTTTATTGGAACCAGTATTGCTTTTGGTTATTGGTTTGGTGGTTGGTTTCGTGGCGATGGCAATTATTAGCCCAATCTATACGATGGTGGGCAGTGTTGGCGGATAAATATGAAAGGGGTAACCTTTATCGAACTACTTTTAGTAATTTCATTACTCTTGATATTGTCGGTGATGACAACTCCTTTTGTGGGGAGTTATTTGGTGAGAAACAACTGGCATGTAGCTGAAGACAGGATACTTTCAGAAATATGGAAGGCACAGGCATATGCAATGGATGGCAAAAACATTGACGGTAATCAGGTTTGGGGGGTGTGCATAACGGGAAATACTTTTAGATTATTTAATGGCAGTTGTGAGACTCCAAATTTTCGTGAAGACTATGCTTTTCCGGCTGGAGTTACGGTGTCGGGGATTGGAAGTGTAATATTTGATAATTTGAGTGGAGTGCCTTCGTCTGTTTCGACGATAACGATAACCAGTAACTTGGGGTCAAGTACGATAACAATTAATGGGGCGGGGATGGCCGAGATGAATTGATATGAAAACGAATAATATTTTCTTAATTCCTCTTTTACTTTTCCCTTACAGAAAACGGTTGACGTTGAATTGCCTGCGCAATTCACGACCTGTCGCGCAGCGAAAAACTTTGACGGAGTACGTCAAAGACCGGGCTTTTTTACGCTTTGCGCGGTCTTTCTTTCAGGGACAAGTAAACGGAATTGACAGAAAATATTGTATTAATGAAGCTGGGTTTGGGTTGCTGGAGGTGATTGTGGCCGTGGGGATCTGGGTAATATTGGCTAGTGCTGGAGTGATGATGACTACGGGGAGTTTGCGAATTAATACTCAGTCGACAGATAATGATCAAGCAGTTTTTCTGGCATCTGAAGGATTAGATGCTGTTAGAACTATTAAAAAGATTGGATGGACGAGTCCATTTTTGGCGACACCTTGTGTGGCTGGATGTGGAGTGGCAACGGTGTCTGCAACATGGGGGTTTGCGGGTTCTTCTGATTTGATTGGAAAATATACAAGACAGTTGTTTGTAACCCCAGTAAATCGAGATGGTTCTGGAAATATCGTAACTACTGGAGGTACTGTTGACCCAGATACTTACAAGGTAGAGTCGAAGGTGACTTGGCAAAGGACTCCAGCAATAACTGGAACAGTCTCTTTGGTGTCGTATTTAACTAATTATGTGAAGACAATTATGATGGCGATGACGGGAGGATTGCTGATTTATGGGGATGGAACTACAACTCCAAAGTATAGAACCTATGATAGAACAGCAAACATTTTTTCTGTAGAAAATAGTGGTCCATTGGGAAGCAGCGGTCATTCTTTCCAGGTAAGAACGTCATCGAAAAATAGTGAGGCGATTGCAGGATATGTAACGAACACGGGAGAGTTGCAGATAATGTGTTTTGATGGCACAAACTGGAGTAATGACTGGAGTGTAAATGTGGGAGGGGCGGCAACAACTCGTCGATTTGATATTGCCTATGAAACTAATTCTGGAGATGTAATAGTACTTTATGGAACAAATGCATCAGGAACAAACGAACTGGCTTACAGAACAAAACCGAAAAATAGTAGTTGTGGAGCGGCTAGCTGGAGTGGAGTAAACAACCTTGACGCTGCGCAAACTTCAGGAGTGATTCATTGGGTAAAAATGGCTTGGGATGTTCGATCGTCTTCTGATTTAATTGCCGCAGCTTGGGCAGATGAAAACTCTGATTTGTCTGGCGCGATTTGGAATGGAACATCTTGGAGTAATGAACCGGTAGCAGTTACAGAGACAAATTTGGAGAGGATTGCAAACTCTCAAGATGTAGATAGTTTTGATCTTGCTTATGAGTCTTTGTCTGGAGACTTGATGCTTGTTTGGGGGACGGACACTAATAGTAATAACACTAATGGAGTGAGATATAGAGTGTGTAATGGAGGGATGGCAAACTGTACCTGGGGAGCAGTTACAACTCCACCAACATTTAGAGATGACTCAACTAATCTGGATATTTCTTCAAGCTCTGATAGTGATGAAATTGTGTTTGCATCAGTTGGAAATCAGCAAAATGATTTGCAAATAGGATACTGGAATGGTTCGGCTTGGACAAACACAGCAAATGCTGATACTTCTTGTGTTTCTCCTGAGTCTGGGTCTAGTATGGTTGCAACTGGGTGGTTGATATCAGGAGCAACAAGAAGATCTATAGTGCGCTATGTCGACCAGGGATCATCAAGAATTGACTGGTATGTCGGTGATACAAGTAACTTTGCAAAACAAACTGATGTAAATCAAACACCTGCACCAAAAAGTTCAAAGTATATAGATATACAGATGGATCCTGTGGCTAAAGATCAATTGATGGCAGTGATGTCTGATGGAGATAATGACTTGTTTGCAAAAAAACTAGTGATGACAGCGACGCCTACTTTTTCTTGGACAAACCCAGATGGTACTGCCTTGACGACAACGTTGCCACAGTTTATTAGTAGCCCTTTTGCTTTTGCTTATTGGAGACAGTAATGAATATAAAAATACAAAATGGTTTTTCTTTGGTTGAGCTAATTTTGTACGTGGCTCTTTTGGCAATAGTGATTTCTAGTTTGGTGATTTTTGGAGTAAATGTTGTCCTGATTCGTTCCAAGATTAGGGTGGAGCATGAAGTAATTACGAATGCTCGATTGGTAGCTAAAAGAATAGATTATGAAATTAGAAATGCTTCAGGAGTGAATAGTGTAGGAGCACAAAGCTTGTCTTTGGCCAATACTGATACAGCAAGAAACCCGACTGAGATTACATTTTCGGGTGGAAGAGTAAGTATTGGTTGGGGAAATACAGGAAATTGCCCTATTAACTCACCATGTTTTTTAACAAGCAAAGACGTAACAGTACAAAGCCTTTTGTTTGACGATATGAGTAGTGGATTAGCACCGCAGAGTATTAAGTATGAAGTGGTGGTGAAGAGCGAACTAGCAGGAACATCGAAAACATATTATTACAAACAGTATGCGACGGGGAGCGCAGAAGTGAGGAGTAAATGATGAAAATTTCTAATATATTTTTCAATGATTCCTCTTTTACTTATCCCTTACAGAAAACGGTTGATGTCGTTTTGCCTGCGCAAAACGCAACCTGTCGCGCAGCGAGAAACCCTGATGATTACATCAGGGGCCGGGCTTTCTTACGCTTTGCGCGGTCTTTCTTTCAGGGACAAGTAAACGGAATTTACTTGAAAAATAATGACAATAGAAATTTTCAGCAAGGGTATGTAGCGATTGTGACAGTACTGGTCATTGGAGCAGTGATGATTTCTGTGGGGATGGCGGTGGTATTAAACTCAATTAATTCAGGACAGGGTTCTTTGAGTGAGGTAAGAAAGGAAAGAAGTATTGGTTTTGTGGAGTCTTGTACAGAAGATGCTTTAATGAGAATAAACACTGAGAATGCACTTTCTGGGGTAATTACTTTACCTGAAGGAACTTGCACTGTTACAATTAATTCACAAGCGGGCAGTGCTTGGGATTTTACCGTATCAGGAACTTTGGATGGTTACTCAAAGAATATTCGAGTGACAGCGACCAGAGGAACTAACGTAATGGTAAATAGTTGGATAGAAATATGAAAACTGCCGTCTATATAACAAAAAATAAAATTTGGGCTGGAGAGTCTGTTTTTGAATGGGATGGAGTTAGTTTGGATGATGTACTTGGAAAAATTAAAAAAGAGTTAAAAATTGATGAGATTCGTATCGTTTTGGGAAATGATGTATCTTTTGTAACAGCGATAAATATGGGGGAAATGTTTGTTTCGAGAGAAAATGTTTTGAAAATGGTGAAGTCTTGGATGCCTTTTGAGATTGATAATGATTGCTTTGATTGGAAAATAGTTACTTTGTCTTCAAAAGAGGAGTGGGTTCAGATTGTGGCGTTGGAAAAAGAACTACTTATGAGTTTGTCTTCGGCAGTATTGAAACACGGACTTAAGGTAGAGCTGATAACAGCAATTGGGATTGTTTTGGGAGAAAAAACAAAAGAAAGAGAAGTGCCTGTAATCATAAGGTGGAATGAAAAAGAACAGTTATCTGTAGTTGCTGTAAACGGATTAATAGATTTGGTAGTTTCAGAGATTCCCGAAGAAGACTTGATGGTTTATGCAAAAGGGAAATGGGGGCTTGCAGTGAACCCGGAGACTGTTGTGATATCTGGTGAGGAGCTTAATTTATCTGAGGCTGTGTTTGCAATAAAAACTAAGGGAGATGATGGATTGGTGTTGAACTTGCCAATATTAAAACAAATAATTACATCTGAAAAATCGGAAAATGAGTCTGAGGATAAGTTTGTTCCAGAAAAAATCGAAGAGAGTAAGCCAAAATCGAAGTTGTGGATTTACTTGTTAATTTTGGTGATTGTATCTGGAATAGGAGCGTTTGTTATGTATAACGCGGGACTGTTTGAGTTTTTGGTTCCTAAAAAACCAGTTGAGGTGGCGGTGCCAAGCATTAGCCCTACTCCTGAGATTACCATTGAACCAAGTCCTGTTGATCTAACTAGTTTTAGTATTCAAGTGTTGAATGGTAGCGGAGTGACAGGGGAAGCGGCTAGCATCAAAACTTTATTGATAGATCAAGGGTTTGAAAATATTGATATTGGGAATGCAGAGGCAACGAACGAGGGAGTAATTAGATCAAAAATTGAGATACCAAAAGTCGTTTTGGATATCGCTGAAAACATTACAAATGATTATATGATGGGCGAGCCTGATGTTTTGACAGCTGAATCGGAATATGATTTGATTATTGTAGTGGGGAGTGCGAAAAAACTTTGATGTTGCGATATAAATTAATAAATAAAAAATAAAATGAAAAAAATCCTAAAGGGTTTTACACTAATTGAGCTCTTGGTCGTAATTTTGATCATCTCAATCCTATCAGTAACTGTATTTGTGGCTCTTAATCCTGCCAAAAGATTTGCTGATGCTAGGGACGCACGAAGATCTTCTGATGTAAACTCAATCCTGACTGCTGTACATGAGTATATTGTGGACAATGGTGGTTCGGTGACTGGCTTAGGTATGACTAATAATGTGGAGTATCAATTGGGAACTGCTGCTTCTGCTTGTGATACAGTTTCGGGATGTGCAGGAATGTCTACTGCTTGTTTGAACTTATCAACTACTTTGGCTCCATATCTAAAAACTATTCCAAAAGACCCTAGTGTGGGTGCTGCGGATAAGACGGGATACAAGATAGTCAAAGATACAAATGGAATTATTACAGTGGCTGCTTGCGCTTCAGAAAGTGGAGAGATCTCGGTTTCTAGGTAATTTTTATTAAAAGGTGAGTAAACTGCCTCGCGATGCGGGGCAGTTTTTGTTTGGTACAATTTCTTATGGAGAACAGAAAAGTAAAGAAAGCTGTTATTACTGTAGCTGGGCTAGGAACTAGATTTTTGCCAGCGACGAAGAATATTCCGAAAGAGATGCTTCCGATCGTAGATTTGCCAATCTTGCACTATATCGTGGAAGAGTGCGTGGAGGCTGGAATTGAGGATATCATCATCGTTATTCGACCCGGCAATGAGGCTGCTATGACATATTTTTCGCCCAATCCTGAGCTTGAGCGCACATTGGCGGCAACAGGTAAGGAAAAGCAGTTGGAGAGGTATCACAAGGTCGCTGGCAAGGCTAATTTTATCTTTGTTCACCAAAATGAATCTTTGCCATATGGAAATGGTAGTCCTGTGCTAACGGTGAAGAATTTGGTGGGTAAAGACCCATTTGTGGTGTGCTTTGGAGATGATCTGGTTTTAAACCCAAATGGCCCTGGAGCTGTGAAGCAGATTGTGGATGCTTATGAGGCTCACGAGGACGCATCGGGAATTTTAATTACAACGAGAGTACCAAAGGAAGAGATCACCAAGCTTGGCATGGTGGAGACTGTGGATGGAACTGACGAGGGAAGAATAAAAAGAGTGGTAGAAAAGCCAAAACTAGAAGATGTTACTTCGGATCTGGCAGAGTTTGGAAGAATGGTATTTTCACCAGATATCTTTGATTATTTGAAGGCTGATGGTACTGGAAAAGATGGTGAACTATGGCTTATTGACGCAATTGAGAAACTATTAGTTGAAAAACCTGTGTATGCCAAGACTGTACAAGGAGAGTTTTTGACTACGGGCGATCCATTGCGCTTTCTTAAAGCTTCATTCAAGTTTGCCATGCAGAGATCGGAGATTGCGGATTCTTTGAGAGAGTTTTTACGAAAAGAGATCTTGGGGTAAGTCACAAAAAACCACCCCCGAGGGGGTGGTGTGGAACTTAATCACCGAAGTGTTTGATGATTTTCTCGACAGTTTCAGCCGAGGGGGCGATGAGGACGTTGGTGAAGCCGAGCTCGGCCAGCTTGGCCTTGAGATCTTCGGCAAGTTCTCGGTTGTCAATGTTGAAGAGCCGAAGGGTTCCTTGGCCGTCTTCGGAGTTGTATACTCCAATTGTGAATTGGGGGTCTAATGCTCCATCGGGAAAACGAGGAGTTTCGCCATATTTCATGGGGGTAAAAACGCAGGAGTCGTCCATATCTGAGGCGACAACGTAGACGTTTTTGGGAAGACCATTGTTCAGAAGTGAAGCAATAAACTTTTCAAAAAGGGTGACAGAGTCACCATTTTCGACGAACCAGCGACCACT
Source organism: uncultured Pseudomonadales bacterium (assembly GCA_964564895.1). Classification (GTDB taxonomy): domain Bacteria; phylum Patescibacteriota; class Microgenomatia; order UBA1400; family MFAQ01; genus UBA2277. The sequence goes on from CAZMCB010000011.1 coordinate 14,937, forward strand.
TTCATGTTTGAATTTCATTCAAACCTCCTAAGATTAAATGTACAATTACTGTGTATATTATATCCGATAAGAGAGGTATTGTCAAGGTTATGGTACAATGTAGGTTCAATGGAACAAGATTCTGTTTCCCATCTATTAGACGAACCAGGGGGAGAGCCTCCTTCGACTAACCCGAAGAAAACTTCGGGAACTACCTATGACCATATTATTACAAGCACTAATGTACTTTGGCGTCGGCTTTGTCGAGATGTTTTTGGCCACCCAAAGAACCTACTGGATTTCAAAAGGCCGATCACGCGCTGCGGCGGTCTTAGTATTTTTTGAGAACTTTGTGGCCATGTTTGTCATCTATCAGGTGGCAAATCACCTTCATAATAACTGGGGATTGATGGTTGCCTTTGCTTTGGGAAATGCTGTGGGAACGTATATTAATCTAGAGAAAGTACCTTTCTAGACAAGAAAAAACCGCTCCTTTTAGGGGAGCGGTTAGCGTAAATTAGGAAATCTCGGCGATAAGGCCGTCGAGAAGAGGGAGAATAGGCTTGGTATAATCCGAGCCATTTTCCACGATGGTGTTTTTGAGTACCATCAAAAGTTTGTCGTAGGAGTCGACCATGAAGGCGGTCAGATACGACCACTTGGCGAGATCTTCGTCGGATAAACCAGCGAAGGCTTTTTCGAGAATTGCCCACGATTCTTCAAATCGAGGAGCGCGGGAAGCTCGGAAAAGCAGATCGTGAAGATCACGTATGATCAGTTTCTTAGTGATCTTGGCGTTGATGATTTCCAGTTTTGATGGTTGATAGCCCAAACCAAGATTGGTTGATTGAGCTACTTTGTAGCCCATCAACTTGGTCATGGTTGGGAACATGTAATCATCGCGACTGTAGGCACTGTTACCGAAATTGCTTCCGGCAAAGTTGTTGATATGCTGGAGAGTGGTTGGGGCAGTTTTTCCTTCACCAGTTTCCATCATTTCCTTGCGAGGGGTGACGATGACATCAATGGTCTTTTTATTAATGTCATAAAAAGCAGTTCCACTGATTTCGGCAGCATCGGCGTTGGCCAGTAAATGGCGCATACCAAGAGTGCTACCGTTGGTGTCCAGACGATCGGCAAAACGGCAGGCCAGTACGGCCCAGCCATATTTGTTACCATCAATCTCGAAGAGCTCGTAGTACCATGGTTCACGTTTTGAACCATCTTTGCAGTCGACTGCCTTTAAGTAATGAGTGTGTGCGGCGATGGCATAAGCCACCAGATAACGCAGGTTTTTCTCCAAGAGACCTTCGGTCTTATGAAAAAAGTACCAAGCACCCATTTCAGCATGGCCAGCAAGCCATTCGGTATCGCGATAGCGATAGACGAAGCCGGTGGCGAGATCATGCAAAGCACCAGCGATGATGCCGGCGGTGATTTCTGCAGGTTGATAAGTGACAACATTTTTGTCTGTTGCCAAAGTGAAGGCGGCCAAAAGATCGCGGCGAGAATGGCCAAAATCATGACCAGGACTGCCAGCTTTGACACTTGAATCAACGAGGGTAAGCAGATTTTTCCACATTTCTGTGGTCATCGGCGTGAAGTGTTTCTGTGCGACATCAACAAGTTTTTTGTAAGCTTCTTGATTGCCGAACGATCTGAGTTTTTTGACAAATGTTGCTACTTGAGGTCTTTCGAAAACTAAATCCACTTTTTCCTCCTGAGGGATGAGAGTAGGTTGAGGGAACAGTGCCCGAATGATACGGGCAGCCATATTTTTCAAAAATTTCAAGAAGTTGTTCATTAGTAATCTCCTAAGTTAAGTTTTTGTGATTTGAGATGAAAATACTGAAGCGTAAAACAAACCGCGCAAAGGCACGGACTAAGTAGAAACCAAGTTAACAATGTTGAAATTTTCCACAACCGGTGGCGACCTCGAGGGAAAGTGATTTACTTTTTAAGGTAAGAGCTTTTTAAGCTGAGGGAGAGTATACCCCATAGTAGTCAATTTGTCAAGTATAGAGGATATTTAGGAGACTTCGTCGATGACTTTGGTTATGAGAGATTTGGCTGATTTTATGAGTGTGGACTCGCTTTGTTTGATCTTGTCATGGACTATCTCTAACCATTCGGGATAATTTTCTTCGACGTAATCAAAACCTTTGGCCCAGTGAGATTGCTCTTCTGGAGTGAGTTCTTGCCAAAGCTTTTCAACATCGTTTAATGTGGACTTAATTATGGGAGAAAGAGACATCCTTGTAATAAATCGACGGAACTTTTTAAAGTCTGGTTTGCCTGTTTGATTTTTGACGATATCGATAAGAGTGTCACTTTGTTTAATCTTGTATCCAATAAACTGCTTCATGATGGGGAACTTGTCATCGTGTTGGCTGTATGGAGTGATGTTTCTGGCACTACTCGCAAAGTTTTCCATGTGCTTTAGAGTTGAAGGCATGTTGTCTTCAATAACCGTGTCTGGCTTCATCAAGAGACTTAATGACTTCTTGTTTATTTCGTACCAACTTGAGCCTGAGAAATCACGTCCTTCTTGGTGAGATCCTTCGACGTTGGCAATTATGTGGCGGCAAAAGAGGGTAACTCCATTGGTGTCAAGCCTATCGGAGAAGCGGGTAATCCAGATGGAAACACCAACAGGATGACCTTCGTTTTCGAAGAGATGGTCTACCCATGGCAGCCTAGTGAAGCCTACTTTGGTTTCAACAGGCTTAAGCTGATGAGTGTGTGCGGCGATGGCGTAGGCTGTGAGTAGACGGATATTCTCAGGGATGAATTTTTTGGTTAGATGAAAAAAGAGCCAAGCACCAATCTCTGCATGACCACACTCCCAGAAATAGTCCTGATATCGAGGCCAGATACCGTTTCCTATATCGTGATAGGCTGCGCCAAAAAAGGAGGCTGTTTGATCATTTGGATAGGCTTTGGTGGCATAAGGGTCTGTACCTGAGATGGCAGCTCCACTCAACATGTCTCGATAAAGATGACCTAAATCGTGGCCCGGTTTGCCAAGAATGGTGAATTGATGAAGATGGTGAAAAATCTTTTTGATTGTTTTGGAGTCTGGGGTGAAATGAGGCTCGCTCATGGCTAATGCGAGATATTTTTTGGGATCTTCTAAGGGTCGAAGAGTTGAGTCTACCCAGCTTGCAATTTCTTGTTGGAACTCTCTTTTAAGAAGCTTTTTTTGAGAGACTGTGCTGATAACGGGCGGTAAAAGATACCGAAGTTAAAGTTTATAGCCATGATTATTTATACAACACAAGAAGATGATAAAGTAGAGTTTGTGAAAAAAAGATATGGGAAAGATAATGATTTTGTATTAAAAGCGGATCCTTCTTTGGAGGCTGTGTTGGCTTGGACTGAAGCTATTTATAAAGAACTAGGTGTAATAGATCTAAAAATTCCTCAGAGTGTGTGGAAGTGGTTTTTAGAGGTGATTGTGAATGTCTATGAAAAGGCTCAGAGCGATCTTATAAGAAGAATGATTCTGGTAAAAATAATTCATACCAGAGAGGTAGTGAGGTCAGGATTTGAAATTGCTTCGGTTGAGAAGGGAATAGAGTGGAATGAGTACCAAGTAGGGACAGTTTGCTTACTTCATGATATCGCAAGATTTGAACAAGCATTGTTGGGGAGTTTTTCTGACGAAAAGACTAATTTTAACCATGCTGTAAGAGGTGGAGAGATGATAGAAACTCATGAATTTGATGATTTTTCTGAGCTTGAAATTGATAAAGAATTAGTCGTTTTGGCCGTAAAAAATCATAGTAAGTATAAATATTCTGGAGAAGAAGCTTATGCGAAGCTGATTCGCGATGCGGACAAACTAGCCTTGTTGCGTGCAATGCCTGAGATTTTGGCTTCAAAAATTAAGGATTATGAGGATGGTAAGGTGTCAAAAGCAGTACTGGAAGCATATAAAGCGGGGAAAATAGTGCGCCATAAGGATGTCAAGTATAGAGTGGATTTGTATATTTCGTGGATGGCCTGGAAGTTTGATCTGAATTTTGCGGAGACTAAAAGACTGTTTGAGGCTGATGGAATTAAGGCTTGGATAGAGAGCGGGTTTAGAAGTTTTGGAGTGGAGATTTAGAACTCAGGATGAAGGATGGAAGATAAGAAAACTGGAGTGTTTTCGTGGCCGGGGTAGATAAGTGTTTCTTCTGGGAGGCTAAGGATGTGGTTAATGGATTCTTTGAGATCTTGGGCGCTGGAATATGCGAAATCTGTGCGTCCAACACCGTTTTCAAAGATGGTATCGCCCACAAAAAGATGAGGGGCGGAGTAGAAGCAAACTGAACCGGGGGTGTGGCCTGGTGTAGGTATAACAGTAAGTGTGTTGGTGCCTAGAGTAATGGATTTTGGGAGGGGAAGTGTTGAAGGCTGTTTGAGGGCACTGGAGTGGCTGAAGTGACTGGCTGACGAGGCTGCTTTCTGGTAAAGGAAGCTGTCTTTGGGATTTAGATAGATGGGGATGTTGAAGTTTAGTTTGAGCTCGAGACAGGCAAGAACATGATCATAATGGCCATGAGTGAGAAGAATGGCTTGGGGATTTAGTTTTAGGCTAAGTATCTCTGAGGTGATGAAGTCTGCATCTTCTCCTGGATCGATGATGAGGCAGTTTGAAGTTTCTTCATCTATGACGAGATAGCAGTTTGTCTGGAGTTCCCCAACACCGATTGTTTTGATTTCCACAAATTTATTGTATCAAACAACTCTAGAAAAATTATTATGGGTGATGTACAATATGCGGTTAGAACTTTGAAATTTAATTTGTTCCTAAATATTCCATCTTTGAGGAGGAGATGATGAGAAAAATAGTTTTAGCTTTGATGATTGCTTTACTGTGTGTTTCAACTGCTCCCTCGGGAATGGTGAATGCAGAAAGCCCGCAAGTTGTTGGTTTTCCAAACTTGTATCCTATGGAAGAAGTTACAGGATACTTGGAAGCCTCAAAAATGCAGGTAATGGTTTTCCCTTTGAATAAAGACTTTTTTTATAGCTACTATGCAAACTATCAGAGGACAGAACCCGCGACGGTACGGACCTACGAAGTGAGTGGGGTGGAGCTGGGATACAAAAATTTGTATTTAGTTCCTGACACTAAAAAAGCAAATAGTTATGTACGCTATGTGGTTTTATATCACACAACAGGTACAAGATTATTGGCAATAGGAATGTACGACCGAGGTAGTATGGATGAGGACGGAAAGTATATTCCGAGTGAAAAGTATTATTCGCGTGATGTGCGAACAAACTCATCCAATCCAGATACTGAGCACAGTGTACTCGGTGACTTTTATCCAAACAAAATTCTAAACGACCTTGAAGCAACTAAAAGAATTTTGGAGTATCAGGCAGAGAACGGACCGTTTATTGCGGGACGTGAATACTCAATGCTTGAGATTCTAAACTTTGAGAGTCGTGAGGGATATGCTTTGGGTAAAACGAGTAATGGTTTACTGGTTACGGGTGGAGGAGTTTGTGTAATTGTAACCAACTGGATGAAGATGCTAAGCCTGTCTGGGGCTGAAATCCTTGAGAAATGGGAACACCCAGATGGTCAAAAGTATTTTGAAAACCCATTTGGAGCTTCAGAATTACCTATCGCTGCGACTGATGCAACAGTGCAATGGCCAAAATATGACCTGCGTTGGGTGCAAAAAGAAACTGGCTGGGTAACGGCGTCGGCTGTGGTAATGCCTGACGGTGATTATCTTAAGAGTGAATACGGAGAAGAAATCATCAAGTTTGACGCTTTGGAAATTATTACATTGCGTTTTACTATGGTTAAGCCTGACTTGTCGACTGAAAAACTGGAAAAACTGAAGCTTGCTTACCTAGCATATCGAGAAGGGGAAGCTGGAATGGTGGCTTTGGCAGGACAAGATAGCAAAATGATAAAAGAAACTCCTTGGAAACGGGGTGATTCTTTGAGTCTTTTGTTGTCTGGCATTGTGCCGCAGGAGAGAGTGAGCCGTTTTGCTAGTGAAATTGAAAACGACCCATTTTTAAAAAGTTTGGCAAGCCTTCGAGTGTATGCAAACTCAGTTGACCCTGCTAACCCTTTGGCTATGGGGACTTTTTTGAAAACAACTCCTTGGTATTCTCAAGAACTAGACAGATTGAAAGATAATTCAAAGCAAATAGCCGAGCTTGAGGATGCTTTGGATCATCTGGATAATTACTCAAACATATGGCCTAACCAAAAAGTACAGTGTGTGGGCTTGGCGATATTGGTGGGTGCGATGGATAATCGGTTTACTAATGTTGGTGGAATAAAGTATAGCTATGCTGCCGATTTGGTTCCGATGGAGATTCGCACCGGCGAAATGATAATGATGTCTAGTAATGGCTTGATTGTAAAAGCAGTGGAAACGTTGGATGAAGTACGGGTTGGGGATTATGGAGTGCAGTATGACTCAAAAACCGGCCATATCTTTGCCGTTGTTGGAAAGAAAACGGTAAAGGGTGAAGTGGTGCTTCTTATCGCGTCTGCCAATCAAGCTGGTGATGGTAGGATTTCGCTTTTTGAGGTGGACAAGAGCAACTTTGACGTTGTTTTTGGAATACCTGACATACACAAAGTAATTATCCTAGGTCGTGGAACAAATTAAATATATTACCCTTCCCTTAACCGGGGAGGGTTTTTTTATATAAAAACCCCGCTTATTTAGCGGGGTAATTTTTGATGTGAATGGAAATTCCAGCAAGGCCTGTTTCGGTGATGATTTTGGAGATTTCTTCTTTGGTGGCGAGAGATAAGCCTGAGTCATTTTTTACAAGAAAGTTGAAGATAAAAATATTATCTTCGGGAATAGAAATGTAATATCCATGATTTTTCCATCCCCTTTTATCTTGTTTGTCTGCCCAGACCTTTAGAGATTGTGAAACCTGACTTGCTTGCTCCAGTGACAAAACAGGTGCAGAAAAAATTGTATCTATCAAGTTTCCTCCTTTTGAACGTGCTTTGGTATATTCTACACTTGGTTTGGAAATTTGACGAGTAGAAAGAAAAATTGATATAGTGAGATATGACAATAAATAAAGTTGTGATGTGTGTGGTAAGTACAGCGGTGATATTGGCTATCTTGTATTTCTTCCCTTGGAAAATGATTACTTGGGGCAAGCTTGTGATGAGTCCTGAGCGAATGGTGACTGTGACAGGGTATGCAGAGTCTAAAGAGAAAAATCAGATAGCAAACTATAGTGCGGGAGTAAATGCCGTGAAAGATAATAAAGATGAGGCTGTAAAAGAGGTAAATGACAAGATTGCAGCTATTACTCAGGCTGTAAAAGATTTTGGCGTTGATCCTTCTGATATTCAAACACAGTCAATGAGTGTGTATCAGCGACAAGACTCTGTTTGGGACAACGGAGTACAAAAAAGTAAACCAGGCCAATGGGATGTAAACAACACGGTTTCTGTAACTCTTCGAGATGTAGAGAAAGCTGCAGCCATGGCTGATTTGCTGACAAAGAGTGGAGCAACAAATGTTTATGGACCAAATTTCCAACTAGATACAAGTAAGAAGGCTGAAGATACTTTGATGGCTGATGCAATTGCGGATGCAAAAGTGAAGGCAGAGGCAATGGCTGTAGCAAGTGGAACTAGCTTAGACAAAGTAATTAGTGTCAGTGAGGGAAGTTCTGGTGGTGGAGTTTATCCTCTATATGCTGCGATGGATGGTAGGGGTGGAGGAGGATCTTCTGTAGAGCCCGGAAGCACAAGTATAAGCAAGTCCGTTACTGTTGTTTGGAGCTTGAAATAATTCAGGGGGTTTGTTATACTATCACTTGTCCTTAGCCGACAATATGATTTCAACCATTACAGCAAATATGAAAGCCCCCTAGGTTTTTACCGCTGTGGTTTGAGTCAAAACTTCGCTAAAGGCGAAGTTTTTTGTTTAATACGCACATTATTTGAAATAGTTCGTTCGGGCCGTTAGCTCATCTGGTAGAGCGCTACATTTGCAATGTAGAGGTGGCCGGT